>JANOEF010000559.1:0-24602 GCA_031413075.1 Acidobacteriota bacterium
CAGAGATCCAGCCTTTTAAGATAGCAAGATGGATGCCATAATTGAGCCGAACGCGATGTTCTTCGGAATTGACTTAAACTGTCGAAAAACAAGGCTTAACTTGAATACCGGCAATTTTGATTGGTGGCAACATTGTCAAAAGTGACAAAAAACGGAATTCAGCGATTGACAAAAATTGGTAGATTTTGCTCTTTTCGAGATTCCGCTCAGAGTTTCCAAAGTGTAGTTAAGACAAGGATTTGTTAGATTTAACAGCATTGGAATCGAGATCCGTCAAGGTTCACAGCAAAAATTAGACCAGAGTTTTACCGGATGAAAAAAGAATCATTTGAAGTGATAATTATCGGAGGCGGAGCGGCCGGCCTCTCGGCCGCTTTGTGGTGTGATGAACTGGGACTTTCCGCCGTTATTTTAGAAACTGAAAACGAGTTGGGCGGGCAACTTTTATGGACTTATAACGCCATCAAAAACCATCTCGGAATCGAAGCCGAAAACGGACGCGAACTACAGAAAATCTTTCAAAGACAAATTGAATCTCGAAAATTAATAATCAAAACTAATTCCAGGGTCGTCAAAATTGACGCCGAAAACAAGCAGATTTATTTGGCGAATGGTGAAATATTATTGGGCCGGGTGCTAGTCCTGGCGACCGGCATCAGACGTCGAAGGCTCAACCTTGACGGCGAAGAAAAATTCAAAGGACACGGCATCCTCGAATCCGGCAAACGCGATGCGCCGAAAGTCATCGGTCAAAAGGTCTGCATCGTCGGCGGCGGCGACGCGGCTCTCGAAAATGCCTTAATTTTGTCGGAACCGGCCGCAAAAGTAACTCTCATCCATCGCCGAAAAGTCTTTCGCGCCCGGTCTGAATTCGTCGAAAAAGTTACGCAAAACCAAAAGATAGAGATTCTCAGAGATTCTCAGGTAACCAAACTCGTCGGCGGCGAAAGGCTTGAAGCAATTGAGGTCAACGGCGAAAAACAAATTCCGACTGACGCCCTTGTGTTGCGGCTCGGCGTTGAGCCCAATACCGAACTTTTGGAGGGACAAATAACGCTTGATAGATCCGGTTATTGCCAAATTGATGCCGCCCATGAAACGAGTCAAAAAAATGTTTTTGCCATCGGAGACGTCGCTAATCCGCTGGCTCCGACCATTAGCGGAGCGGTCGGCATGGGAGCCACCGCCGCGAAGATAATTTACGAAAGATCACGACCGCATCGGTCTTGAATCCATCGATTTTAGCTTCAGTTAAATTTATCACCTGCCAGTCCTATACCTTAAGATAATTTAGAAAAATGTAGTTAGATTCAAAAAAATGGATAGTCGGAAGTCTCATGAAAATTCATTATCTTTTTTAAGTGGTGTATTGACAGGGTTTGCACATTATTTGGGGAAACTTACAAGATTGGAACGGCAAATGCCTTAAGTTTATAACAATTCCCTTTTTTATTATTACAATGCAAACATTTTCAAAACATAACTCAGGAGGAAATATGGTAAGTATTTTGAGAGGACGAATATTACTATTTTTAGTGGTGATGCTGTTTGCCGCATTTGCTGTCGTAAAAATTAACGCGCAAACCGGACTCACCTCAATTAGCGGGAACGTTGCCGACCAACAGGGTAAAGTGGTGGCCGGCGCAACCGTAAAAATTTCGAATGCCGAAAAAGGATTTTCCAAGACGGCCATTTCAACCAGCGATGGAAACTATAGTTTCACCTCCCTTCAACCGGGAGTTTATCGGGTTGAAGTCGAAGCGCAGGGGTTTAAGAAATATCAAACGGATGTCAAAGGATTGGTGGATACGCCAACCAATGTTAATGCCGTGTTGGAGATCGGTTCGGTCAATGAGGTGGTGACAGTTAGCAGCAACTCCGCGGAGTCGTTAGTTAACACCCAAGATGCGAGCGTTGGAACAACCTTTGTTTCACAGCAGGTAACGCAACTGCCAACCGAAGCTCGTAATATTTTGTCACTTTTGACCTTGCAACCCGGCGTGACCCGACAAGGGTATGTGGCCGGTGTCAGAAACGACCAGTCGAATATTACGCTTGACGGAGCCGATAATAATGAAGCTCAAACCAATGATATTGGATCACCTGTTTTGCGTCTGCAAGCGGAATCGGTCGAAGAATTTCGGGTCACAACCACCACTGCCAATTCATCTCAGGGACGTTCTTCGGGTGCGCAGATTTCGTTAATTACGAAAGGCGGAACCAACGAATTTCACGGAGCCATGTTTTTAACCGGACGCCGAACCCAATGGACTTCAAACAACTTTTTCAATAATCGCGCCGGAATCGGACGGGAAAAATTTAACCGCGACCTCTACGGCGGAGCGATCGGGGGGCCGATCATTAAGGATAGAGCTTTCTTTTTCTATAGTTACGAAAGATTGAAGGATGTCAAAGAAGCAACTGCCGTTCGGACGGTACCGCTTCCGACCCTTGGTCAGGGAATCGTTCGCTTCTTCAGTAATCAAGCGGGTTCACCGATTGTCTCGGTCAATGCGGCTGACATCGGGTTGATCTATCCAGCGGCGGTTATCGGTAATACCGGTACTGCAGTAAATTCGGCGGCAACTGCGGCTCTGCTGGCAGCGGCGAACGCCTATAAAGCCAATGATTTTACGGTTGGCGACAGCACCCCAACGTCATTACTTAATTCGGCCGGTTTTCGTTTTAATGCACCGGTTAATGCCGAACAAAATTCGCACGTTTTGAAACTTGATTTCAATGTCACGTCAAATCAGCAAGCTTTTGTGCGAGCGTCGTATATCTATGACAAATCGAATGTCGCACCGGCGTTTCCGGATACTCCGAAGCCGGGCGCCTGGTCGCATCCAACCGGCATTGCCGCCGGTCATACCTGGACGATCAGCAACAGTCTGGTTAATAGTTTTCGGTATGGTTTGACCAGAGCCGCCTTTACTACCCAGGGAGATTCGGGCGAAAATAATATCTTCTTCAGATTTATTTTTGGGCCGAGAAACTTTAGCCGGAATATTGATCGGGTCACGCCGGTTCACAACATTACCGATGATGTATCGTGGGTTGTTGGGGCCCACACGTTCCAATTCGGAACAAACATTCGGCTTGTCAGCAACCAGAAGAAGGATTTCGCCGTTGCCTTTGACAACGCGAGTACCAATCCTTCATTTTATCCACAGGCTGCAGTAACGGGTCCTTTAGGTGCGTATTTGCAAGCGACGCGAGGCTATACCATAGGCGGCTCGACCACTGCGGCCGAAAATGCGATGACTGCCATTCTGGGACGATTCACTCAATATGCGTCGAATTTTACTTTTGACAGCGACGGTAAACTTTTGGCTTCCGGGACGCCAACTGTTCGTGATTTTAGAACCGAAGAATATGATTTTTACGTTCAGGATTTTTGGAAACTGACTCCTAATCTGACGCTGACGCTCGGCCTGCGATACGGGATCAGCAAACCGGTTTATGAGAAAAACGGTTTCGAGGTTGCGCCGACCGTTTCATTAGGTGAATTGTTCGACAAAAGAGCCGCCGGCGCCGAAGCTGGGGTTCCGTTTAATCAGCCCGTGATTCTGGACAGATCCGGTCCCGCAAACGGAAAACCGCCGCTTTACAAATGGGATAAAAATAATTTCCAACCAAGTATTGCCGTGGCCTGGAATCCAAATTTTGACGGCGGTATGCTTGGTGCAATTTTTGGTAGTGACCGAGAATCAACCTTCAGGGGCGGATTCCGAATTACCAACGACTATTATGGACAAGCGTTGGCAGTTAGATTTGACTTGAACAATACTTTAGGGTTTTCGTCGAGTTCGCAAATTAATGCTAACACTTTCAATTTGACTAATAATTTGGGACCACTCTTTACGGGTTTCGGACAGCAGGTGCGTCCGCTGACCGGTATCGTAGTGCCGGCCGGAGATCTGACATTTCCGAAACAGTCGCCGAATAGAAGTTTTCCAACTGCTATTCAAGGCGGTTTAGACGGTAATTTGGTCGCTCCGATTCATTACAGCTGGAGTATGACCTATGAGCGTCAAATTGGCAGCGGAACGCTGATCACCGCTTCATATCTCGGACGTAAAGCCAGACAACTGTTGTCAGCCCGTGACTTTGCGGCAATCGCCAATTTCAAAGATACTATTTCGGGAGTGGATTGGTACACGGCGGCCGGGCAACTGGAAAATCAACGCACTCAGGCCGTCCCGGTTTCTCAAGTTGGGCAGATTGCATATTTTGCAAATCTGTTTCCGGCAGATTTAGCTGACCAGCTAGGATGTAACCCCAGTTATACCCAAACTCAGGCAGTTTATTCATTGATGGTGCCGAGCTCGATCGGTGGCTGTCCCGGCTATAATTACGGCAATGACTGGACGAGTCCGCAACTTGATATTTCATTGTTGTCATCGAAATTCCCGGGACAACATATTTTCTATCAACCGCAATACGGAACCTATGGTGCGTGGAGTTCGATCGGTAAATCCGATTACAATGCTTTCACGCTTTCGGTCAGACAGAGATTTGGCAGTAAGTTGACGATGGACTTCAACTACACCTTGTCAAAATCAATGGATGACGGTTCTGGTCTGCTTCGAGACGCCGTGACTTCCGGCGCAGGGTTCCTTCTGAATCCTTTCCGGCAAGACGATATGTGGGCGGCATCGGACTTTGATACCAAACATGTCATCAATGCCAATGCCATTTGGGAATTACCGTTTGGTAAAGGTCAATTGTTATTCAACACCACGAACAAATGGGTAAATGCAGTGGTTGGCGGTTGGCAAATGACCGGTATTTTCCGTTGGAACAGCGGATTACCTACCGGGACTCCGTATGATGATGCGCGCTGGGCAACTAACTGGAACGTGCAAAGTTATACCACTAGAATAAATCCGCGCTTGACGACTTGTCCGACCAGAGGATCGGGAAGTGTTGGTCCAAAACTTTTTGGATGTGATCCAACACTTTATTATCGTAACCTCAGAAATGCCTATCCCGGCGAAACCGGAGAGCGAAATGTGCTTCGTCTGCCCGGATACTGGACCCTCGATATGGGGTTAGGCAAGCAGTTCGATATGCCTTGGAGTGAAAAACACAAATTCCAGGCACGTTGGGAAGTCTTTAACGTCGCCAATTATCAGGCCATGGGTGCCATTGACGGCAGCCGTTCCGGATACGGTTTGGCACTGGATCCTGCTCGGCGGGGTGCGACTCCACCGACAAACTGGTCGAACTTTACCGGTATTCAAGGCGATCGGCGGATTATGCAGTTCGTTTTACGCTATGCTTTCTAAGTAGTTTTGCTGAGAAAGTAATTCAGGCTAGGGCTTCTCGGCTCTGGCCTTTTTTATTTCAGTCAGATTTTCATACATTGTGAAATTTGATTCAAGAATTGGTGGATGGCGAAATATTCAAAAATCAGAAGATATAATACGAAAAAATGAATTAAAACTAGCGAAAAGAACTTTCATTAATTTGGATAGTTTAGTCTTTTCATAGATTTACGGAGATCATTTAAGACTCAAGTGATTTGGAACAATAAATGCCTTGAAATTACCACAATTCCCGTATTTAATAAACGCAAACATTTTCAATAACATAACTTAGGAGGAAATATGGCTTATCAAAAGAAACTAAGAATTCTTCTTAGACAGTTTTCAGGATTATCAGTTTTTTTGCTAGTCCTGTCTTTTAGCATAATCGCCCAGACAGGCACCTCTTCTATTAGAGGAACGGTTAATGATTCGCAGGGCAATTCGATTGCCGGAGCAACGGTTTCAATAAAAAGTTCAGCGCGAAGCTTCACGCAATCAAAAGTGACAAACGATGACGGTCAATTTGTTTTTACGTCTATTCCGCCGGACACGTATGACCTTGAAGTTCAGGCAAACGGTTTCAAAAAAACTACCATATCAAATTTACAGGCGTTGGTGGACACGCCCGTAAATAAAGTCATCGCTCTGGAAATCGGACAATTGACCGAAAAAGTTGAAATTACCAGCGCAAACGATGCGCCGCTAAATACAACTAATGGCAGTGTTGGTAATACCCTAACCGGAGCGGTAATTGAACAATTGCCTTTATCAGCGCGAAATACTCCGGATTTACTTTCATTACAACCCGGAGTTACTCCTGAAACGGGAAATGGCAATGGCGGCGCCGTAAATGGTGGTCGTTCTGACCAAGCTAATGTGACTTTGGACGGTGTTGATGTTAATGAGCAACAGGGTGGAAGAGCATTTTTTAGCGTTTTGCGGGTGACCCCTGAATCTTTACAGGAATTTCGTGTAACAACGACTAACGCTGATGCCAGCGCCGGACGTTCGTCCGGGGCACAAGTCTCGTTGATCACCCGTTCAGGCGGTAACGAATGGCACGGTTCCGGATATTTCTATTTTCGACCCGGCAAATCACTCCAGGCGAATGACTACTTTAATAACGCTGCCGGAGTCGAATTAGCGTCGGTCAAACGGCAAAACTATGGCGGTTCCTTATTGGGACCGATCATCAAAGATAAATGGTTCTTCTCGGCTTTTTACGAAAGGTTTACTGAAGATAAAGAAAGTTCAGTAGTGACGGAAGTTCCCCTGCCGTCTTTAGGAAACGGTATCGTCAGGTACAATACTGCTTCAGGCGCCAGCGATGCAACTTGTCCGGCAGGCACGCCGGCAGGGGTACGATGTCTGAAAGTTGCTGATATTAACAACTTCTATACAGCTTCAAATGGCGTTACACCCGGAGTAAATTCGGCGGCGCTTGGTGTCTTATTGGCCGCAGCTAATCGTTATAAGGCTAATGACACCACAGTGGGCGACGGACTAAACACTTCAGGATTACGATTCAATGCTCCGGCGCCGGTTCGAAACAATGCCATTTTGCTTCGAATTGACGGGAAACTGACTGATAACCAAGATGTCTTTTTGCGTGGGCAGTATCAATTTGATAATGCCAGCACTGCGGCACGTCTTCCGGATGCGCCTGCCCCGAATAATTGGGTTCATCCAATTGGTATCTTTGGTGGACACACCTGGACTATCAATAACAGTATGGTCAATAAATTTACTTATGGATTGACCCGGGAAGCGTTTACCCAAGGCGGTGATTCGGCGGCTAACGCGATTAGTTTCCGGTTCATTTATTCACCATTTAACTTCAGCAGAACCTTGAGTAGGGTCACACCGGTTCACAATTTTGTCGATGATTTTACCTGGGTTAAGGGAAATCACACGATAAGTATGGGCGGTAATATCCGTTTAATTAGTAACACCCGGAACAGTTTTGGCTCTTCTTTTGACAATGCTTCAACTAATCCATCGTTCTATGATAACTCGGGGGCTGACGTAATTTATAACCCAAATACGGGTGATTCGATCTTCCCTGACGTAGATGGCGGTTCCGAAACCGATTTACGAGATGCCTTAACTGCCGTTATTGGAAGATATTCACAGTATGGTACGAATTTACAGTTTGGCAGTGACCAGAAACTCCAAGCGTCCGGGGAACCTGTTTCACGAACCTTTAAGACGGAGGAGTATGAATTTTATGCCCAGGATAGTTGGAGAATGTTCAACAACTTTACGGTAAATTATGGTGTTCGCTGGTCAACTTCAACTCCGATCTACGAAGCAAACGGTATTCAGGTTAAACCGACTACCAGTTTGAGCGAATTCTTTGATAAACGGGTCGAAGGCGCATTAAACGGAACTCCGTACAATGGTCTCATAACCGTTGACTTAGCCGGTAAGGTTAACGGAAAAGAAGGTTATTACAAACAAGATTGGAATAACTTTGCCCCGGCCGTGTCGGCCGCATGGTCACCAAATTTCAAAGGCGGGTTCTTAAAAGCTCTTTTTGGCGGTGATGGAAAAAGCAGTATTCGGGGCGGTTTCCGAATGACCTATGACCGAATCGGAAGTGCTTTGGCGGTTGCGTTCGACACCCGATCCACCCTTGGTTTTGGCTCATCCAGTTCGATTTCGGCCAATACTTTCAACGTAAGTGACAGATTAGGATCGTTGTTCACCGGTTTTAATCAAAATGTACGGTCATTACCGGGACTGACAGTGACTAATTCGCTGAGTTTTCCGCTTCAGACCCCAGCGGACGAAGACCAACGCATCGAGCAATCACTTGATGACAAACTGACGACCCCATTTAACTATAACTTTAACGTTTCATATGGACGGGAACTTTTCAAGGGAATTACTTTTGAAGCGAGTTATGTCGGAAGAGTCGCTAAAAGTTTGCTGGTTGTCAGAGATACGGCGCACTTCAATAATCTTCGTGATCCGAGTTCAGGACAAGATTTTTATGGTGTCATGAGTACTTTGATCGGCTATCGCAATTCTAATGCGGCAATCAGTTCGATTCCGAATATTGCCTGGTTCAATAAATTTGTCCCGGGATTAGCCGGAACCTATACTGTTCTAGGGCAAAGTGTAAACTTAAGTGCTACCCAGGCCGCTTATCGCCGAATCGCAAAATCATCGGTTGGCGGACGCAATACAACGGACTTTACCTTTGTTCAATTGCTTTGGGATGATGGATTAGGTTACGGAGATAATATATTTATTCATCCTCAGTATGCCACCTTTGGGGCGTATTCGACCCTTGGTAGTTCTTTCTATAACGGGATGCAGTTGAGTGTCAGAAAGCGGCTTGAAAATGGTCTCTCGTTTGATTTCAACTATACTTACAGTCACTCAATTGATGATGCTTCCGGTAATGAAGCCTCCGGCAGCATTACCGGTGTCAACATTCTGAATCCATTGAGATTGGCCGAAAATCGTGGTGACTCGGACTTTGACGTTCGACATTTGATCAACGCAAATTTTGTTTATCAATTACCGTTCGGAAAAGGAAGAAAGTTCTTCTCAAACTCCGGTAGGGCGGTTGATTGGATTTTAGGCGGATGGCAGTTGACTGGCATCTATCGTTGGAATACCGGATTTCCGATTGGTCAGCCGTATGATGATTCGCGGTGGGCAACCAACTGGAATGTCCAATCAAACTTGGTTGCTTTGACTGATGTTAAAACAAAAGTAACTGATGTTGACGGTTCGCCGAATCTTTTCCCTGATCCCGTGGCTGCCTATAAGTCATATCGGAACGCAAAACCGGGAGAAGCCGGAGACAGAAACATTTTACGTGAGCCTAATTATGTTGTTTTAGATATTGGTTTGTACAAATCATTCAACATTAATGAAAAACATAAAATCACTTTCCGCGCGGAAGCGTTTAATGTTACCAATACACAAAGGTTGACCGGTAGCGGATTTTATCCGGCTGGGGTTGATCCATTTTTGGGAACTCCGTCGAGTGACTTTGGAAGTTTGACGGGAATTCAAGGAACTCCACGAGTCTTTCAATTTGCAATTCGTTATGATTTCTAAAAAGAATTAAAACGGATAGATTTAGCGAGCCAAGTTTTTCTTGACTCGCTTTTTTTTGTTTGGAACTGAGACAATTACTTTGGAAGATTATCCGTAATATATTTTTCTAGTTCTTTTTTATCCGGATAACCAGGAATCTTCGCAAGGAACTTTTGGTATTCAAGTGCCGCCCTTTCTTTCAAATTGGCAGCATGATAAAGCGCCGCCAAACGAAGATGAAGTTCGGCCTTTTCGAGTGGGGCCAAACGAATTGCCTCATTCAGATAAACGACGGCTTTAGAGCCTTTCTTTACTTGCAGATAGGCTTCGCCCAAATAATGATTAAGGTCAGGTGAAGTCGGTTGGTTAAGAATTGCTTTATCCAAAATTTCGATTGCCATGTCGGGTTTCTTTTGTGCCAGATAAAGTTTTCCAAGATTCAGTTGAGTCAAAACAAAAGTCGGATTCAGTTCGAGAGATTTTTGGTAATGCTTTTCCGCATCATTAAATTTCTCGCTCACAAAGTAGAGAGTTCCAAGTTCGGTCCAGACAACAAAGTCCTTTTCGTCTTTTTCGACAATTTGTTTAAAAAGTGAAATCGCTTCATCCTTTTTTTTGTTGTGAGAGACCGAAACAGCTTTGTCAAAAAGTTTTTGATTTCCGTCAGAACGTAGATAGAAGGTTTTGGCATTGATGACACCCGGAGCAGTTTTCACCTTTTGCAATTCAAGCCACAAAATCGTAATATCCTGACGAACTTCGTTATTCATCATCATACTCTGACTACCCCTGATCGGTGCCATTGCGGAAATGAAATTTGAAATCCGTTTTATCTCAGCATTACCTGATTCAACCAGCAAAACCGCATCACTACCAAACGGTACGCTATTAAATGAATAGGATCCCTGATTCTTTATTTCGCGACGTTCAAGTAATCTGCCATTGATTATCATCGAGACAACAAAGACTGGTGATTCAGCAAGGTTTTCGATGCCTTCAACTTTCAGAAAACCCGACACCTTGATTCCGTCACTACCTTTTCGCGGGCCGATCATTGAGGGCAAATTACTTGTTTGCCGTGCCGGGTCGTCCTGGGCCAACGTTAAGCCAAAAGCCCCTAAAAGAATAAAATGCAATCCAATTAATTTCCTCATAAAAAAAATAAATCCCTTTCGGTATGTTCTATTTCGTTTCTTCTATTTGGGCAGATTTTCCCTGATATAATTTTCCATCTTTTCTTTATCTGCGTGATTCGGGATTTTTTTGAGAAACTGTTTGTATTCTTCGGCGGCCTTGTTTTTGTATCCTTTGGCGTGATAGAGCCGAGCGAGCCGGAGATGAAGCTCAGCCTTTGCGAGCGGGGCCAATCGGAGTGCTTCATAGAAAAGAATGGCCGCATTATTGCCCTGTTTGGTCTCCAAATAGGCTTCGCCGAGGTAATGGAGGGAATCAACATTTTGGGGATCGGTTTCGACCGCTTTAGTTAAAACCGGAATAGCCTGGTCCGCGTGTTTTTGATTTAACAGGAGTTTGCCGAGATTTAGCAAGGCCACCAGATAATCCGGCTTTTGGTCGAGGGCCTTTTGGTAAGTTTTTTCGGCTTCGTCGTATTTTTCTGCTTGAAAATACGCTGTTCCAAGCTCGGTCCAGGCGACGAAATCTTTTGGGTCGGTCTCAACTATCTGCAAAAACATCGAAGCCGCTTTGTCGAATTTTTTGTCTTTGGCGGCTGACCTTGCTTTTTCAAAATTTTTTTCGTTTTCTTCGCTCCTTCGATACAAATCTTTGGCAGAGATAATACCGGACTTTTGATTCGTGTTTTTCCCTTGGGCTAAATTGATGGTAAAATCCTGCTGAAGGTTACCCATGATTGATGACTGCAAAATCTGTCTGCCGTATTCAACCCCATCCACTTCAACTGAGACAATCACATTTTCACGCGGAACTCCCGGAATTAAATAACTTCCGTTGTCGTAGGCTTGTCGTCTATCTACCAACACTCCGTTATAAAAGGCGGAGACGAAAATAATCGGCTTTCGCTGTGAGGCTTCAATTCCCTGAATGATTACTTTGCCGTATAAATTGGCTTTATTTCGATCCGTAGAATTTTGCCCGATGGCAATTGGTAGTCCCGTGTCGTTGCTACTTTGGGCAAAAGCCGAATTCTGAAGCGAAACAGCCGCAAAACCGATCAACAAAAACGTTCCAAGTTTCTTCATGGTATCACCTCTTTTTTTTCAAAAGTGACTGGATTATACAATAATTTTCCGATTTTAGTAAGAAAACTTATCGGGTGGCAAAAGTTTCATTGCCCGAAATTTCGGTTAGGTGACGAGTGTCGTTAATGGCAAGCACCCGGACATTATTTCGACCCCGAAATTCAAAACGATTGATGCCGCAGTTTGACGTGACCAGCCAGGGCGGTTGGGGATTTCTGGGATGGATCGCACCGATGATGTCGAGAGTCAGAAAGCAAATGACACCGGTGTGGGAAAAAATGGCGACTTTTTCGCCCTGATGTTGTCTGAGAATTTGACGAAAAACCTGTTTGGTTCTGGCCAGCAGCTGAAAATAGCTTTCTCCTTCGGTAATCTGATGTGACAAATTGCGATTAATGAGAGCGTAGTAGTCGGCCGGATATTGATTTTTTGCTTCATCAAAAGTTAAGCCTTCCAAAACTCCAACATGGCGTTCGCGGAAGGCTTCGGATCTGATGATTTCTATTCCGAGGAGGTCGGCCAGTGGTTGGGCGGTATCAACGGCCCGCAGCAAATCACTCGAATAAATTGCGCTAATTCGTTCTTTAGCCAGAATTTTGGTGGTGATCTCGGCTTGCTGTTTTCCTAAATCTGAAAGCGGTGTTGCCGAATGACCTCCAAACCGTCCTTCTACGTTTCCGGCCGATTGTCCGTGTCTGATTAACAAAATAGAGGTTTTTCGCGGCATAAAAACAAAAATATTAGTTGTTACAACCTAACATTTTCGGTCACAATTGACAATCCGCGAATTTTTGCACCGGTGATTGAATGCTTTCTTGAATCAGTTGCGTCTCATTCCCAAGATCAATCAATGATTCAATCAACTACGCCCCAACTGTTTCAGTCTTTAGTTTCTCGGCTTGAAAATGTGTGACCAGCGAATCAACTACTTCGTCAATATAGCCCTGCATAAACAATTCGAGTTGATAGAGGGTTAGTCCGATGCGATGGTCGGAAACGCGATTTTCCTTAAAATTATAGGTCCGGATTTTTTCTGAACGGTCGCCGCTCCCGACCTGCGATTTACGGTCAGCCGAGAGCAGATCGTGTTGTTTTTGTTCCTCGAGTTCCTGTAATCGGGCCCGCAAAACCCGCATTGCTTTTTCACGGTTTTTGATTTGTGATTTTTCGTCCTGCATCGAAACGACGACGCCCGTCGGGAGGTGGGTAATTCTGACGGCGGAATAAGTCGTGTTGACCGATTGACCGCCGGGCCCGGATGAACAAAATGTATCAATTCGTAAATCGTTTTGATTGATTTGAACATCAACTTCTTCGGCTTCGGGCAGAACGGCGACCGTAATGGCCGAAGTATGAATTCGTCCCTGAGTTTCGGTCGCGGGAACCCTTTGAACGCGGTGAGTTCCGGCTTCGTAACGCATTTTGGAATAAACCCGTTCGCCTTCGATGACAGCGGTCGCGTCTTTGATTCCGCCAACCCCCGTGTCAGTCATTTCCAGAATCTCCATTTTCCAGCCTTGACGCTCGGCGTAACGCGCATACATCCGCAGAATTTCGGCGGCAAAAAGCGTAGCTTCATCGCCCCCGGTGCCGGCCCGGATTTCCAAAATGACATTTTTCTCGTCATTCGGATCTTTCGGTAAAAGCAAAACCTTGAGTTCTTCTTCGACCGCCGGTAATTTACTCTCGATTTCAGACATTTCTGCCAGAGCCAACTCTTTCATTTCGTCATCATCAGCCATCTCGGCCATTTCTTTGGCACCGGCAAGTTCGGCCTGCATCTTTTTGACTTCCCGATATTTTTCAACAATCTCGCCCAAAGTCCGATGCTGTTTCATCGTTTTGGCATAAATTTTCATATCCGACATAATTTCGGGTGATGAAATTTGTTCGGTTATTTCTTCGTAATTCTTTTCTATTTGTTCAAGTTTTTCTAACATATAAAATTATTCTTTTGGTAAATCGGCGAAAAGTGTTGAAATGGGTAATCTAAAATTTGGTAAGACATCTTCGCCTTCGAGGGTGTCATTTTCTCTCAACAGGCTCACAATATTACTTTGACGATAGACCGTAATTATTCTTGTTTTGGGATAAACTATCCAAACCAACCGACTTCCATTTTTCAAATATAGATTGACTTTTTCCATCATTTCTTCGGAAGTATTGCCCGGTGAAACAACCTCAATTGCAATATCTGGAGAGGTTGGGAAAAAGCCCTGCGGATACCCGTGTTTTTTCAAATTTTTATTACCAATAAAAGCACAATCAGCACCGCGAAAAGTATTTTCTTCTAAAACAAAACCAGTTTCAGAGGCTGTCACCACACCTAGTTTATGTTTTTTAACAAAATCCAAAATGTAGTAGCCTATTTCTTGAGCCACAATGCCGTGAATAAAACCCGTTGACATAACTTCAACCAATTCTCCGTTTATAAGTTCGTGATTTTTTGAAATTGGAGAATGAAAGAAGTCATCAGCCGTCCATTCTTTTTTTGTTTCAACATTCAAAACAGCACTCATAGCTTTCCCCTATGTCATTTGTGGTTCTAACTTTAACGATTCATTGAGGGCCTCAATAGCCACTTCCAATTGATCATCATCCGGTTCCTGGGTCGTGATATTTTGTAACCAAATACCCGGCAGCGTCATCATTTTGAATACTGCGCTGGATTCTTTTTTGGCGGCGTAGCGAATGACTTCATACGAAAGTCCGGCCACCAACGGCATCAGAATAATCCGCACCAAAAGATTGGCCCAGGTTTGTTCAAAGGTAATGACCGAAAACAAGACGATCGAAACCAGCATCACGACCATCAGGAACGAAGTTCCGCAACGCGGATGCAGACGACTTTGCGGACGGGCATTATCAACCGTCAGATCCAGGCCTTTTTCCCAATTGAAAACTGTTTTATGTTCCGCCCCATGATATTGAAAAACCCGGTGAATGTCTTTCAAAAATGACATCGAAAAAATCATCGTGATAAAGAAAATCATCCTGATAATCCCGTCAAGCAAGTTAAAACCAACCCACATCGGAATCGAATCAAGTTTGATCTTCCAAATGTATGACAAAGCCAATTGCCACCAGCTGGCTTCGGCCTCAATAGTTGGCGCCGCCGCCCAGCCGAGCCAAATAAACAACAGATTAGTCAGTAAGAGCGGGGCCACGATGAACAATAAAATATTGAACCCAAGCGCGAAAATAATCGAAAAGACCGCTCCGGCAGCTTGTTGCGGCTTCTTTTTCGCCTTCGCTTTTTCGGGCATCGTCACTTTGGCCGGGGCTTTGGTGAAATTCTCATCCAAAGTTCCATCCGCCAACGCTTTTTCGGTGACACTCGCTTCCTGTTTGGCTAATTCTTCTTTGGCGTTCAAATCTTCTTCGTAAATGTTGGCCGAAAAATTTAAGGCTTTAACGCCCAATGCCATTGACTGAATGAGCGTTGCGCCGCCGCGTAAAACCGGCAAATTCAACCATTTATATTTGTCGCTCCACTTAGGAAGTTTTTCGGCGGTATGAACAATCGTTCCATCTGATTTTCGGACCGCAATCGCATACGCGCTCGGAGTCCGCATCATAACGCCCTCAATAACGGCCTGTCCGCCGACAATCAAATCTCTTTCAATCGCTAAAAACAAAGCTAGAATTTTTTTCATAATTGCACTATCTAAATTAAAAATAACGCCGAATTTCCTTTTTTAGAAAATAGGCCTTAAATGATTCTACACTAAGACCTATCCGTAAGGAATACCTTCGGCGTCAGATTTTTAGAAGCTAATAATTGGTGGCAAAAAGTTGCATTTACTTACCGCGAGCATAACGCTTATTGAAACGGTCAACCCGACCTGCGGTATCAATAAGTTTTTGCTTGCCCGTAAAAAACGGATGACATTCTGAACAAATTTCGATGTCCAGATTTTTACCCGTCGAACGGGTTTCGAATTTGTTTCCGCACGCACAGGAAACCGTAATTTCATTATATTTCGGATGGATTTCTGCTTTCATGGTATCTCCTTACATTGCACCGTAAATAAGTGCAATCCTCTATACTAGGGCTAAATGGTGAAAAACGCAAGTTTTGAAGGCAGACTAATTTTGTCAAAATGCCGGACAAGTGAGCCGAGACGCGTTAGTTGTGTGAACAAAGAATCGAATAAGTGGCTTTCAAATCTGCTTCTATCTTGAGACGGGCCTTTTCGTCCGCCTCAAATAAAACACACACGACATTGGCTTTATTTTGTTTGATACATTTGCTTTTTCTATGTTTTTTTAATTCTTTGGTGAGCGAGTCGGTCTGTCCAATACAAGAAAATTTGTGATGACCCTTGCCGTTTCGATCGGTTTTACGCCGGGAGATGATAAAGATGGATGACGTTTCAGGAAACTCAATATCGAGCGGAAAAACTTCAAAGTTGTAAGTTGTTTTGGTACCGCGAAAGACGGCTTGGGTAATGCGCAGAGACTTTTCTTTGGTGCGTTTCATAATGAAATAATGTATCATAGTTGAAACGTGAGGACAAATTTAGGAATAAATTATTTTTGATTTTTTTTTGAGATAAACAAAAATCTTTGTTCGGATAAAGGCAGCAGTTTTTCGTCAAATTTGACAGTATTTTTGATGAGTTCATCACGCAGGGAATTGCCGGCAAAGAAAATTAGTCCGGCATTTTTTGACCATTTTAGAAGGTGCGGAAGTTTATGGGTGAACTTATCGAGGGCGCGGCAGGTGACATGAGAAATGTCAGGACGTTCAACTTCTTCAAATTGTTGGTTGACGATTCGAACCTGTTTTGAAAGATCACATTTTTTGGTGACTTCCGCCAAAAAATTCGTTTTCTTGGGTTTTGATTCAATTAAATAGGCTTTTAAGTCATTTCTCACAATCAGGCAGGGAATCGAAGGTAATCCGGCACCGGTTCCAATGTCGGCAAATTTGGCGTATTTCGGTAAATATTCTAACAGTGTCAGACTCTCCAGGATATGCCGGACGGCAAATTCTTCAGCCGAACAAGGTGCGACCAGATGCAGAATCTCATTATTTGCCTGAACTAACTGATAATAGTCGTTCAAAAGGGAAATTGTTTTATCCGATAAATTTAAGCCAAAAGTCGTCTGATGATGTTTGACGGCTTCGATAAATTCTTTTGTCATTGGGAAAATTATAACGTCAGCCGGGCAATTAAGGGAAATTATCTTTTCTCGATCCGCATTTTCATCCCGAATTTTGAGCGGAGGGTGATCATCGGTTGCGGAATTAAGTCTTCTGACAATCTTGATTATGTGTATTTTTGCTGATATTATGCACACAGAACGGGATAATACTAAAAATATATGAGTCTGAATATCGAGAAAAAAAGAAAGCATTTAGTTTTGACCCAATCAAAATTGTCCCTGGCAAAAGAGATTTTAGGAGCCAAGACTGAAACCGAAACCATTGAGAAAGCTTTGGATTCGATAATTTCCGAAGCTGAAAAAGACAAAATAGCAATGACAGCGACTCAAGAGTTTCTGAAAAGCAGAGTCGAAATTAAAGACGTTTTCGGCAATGTGGAAGATTAAACAATGGCAAAATCAATCGTTTTTGATACTTCGATTTATATTCGTGCTTTGCGACAGGGAAATACTGATATTCTACGCCAAAGGCAAGATGAAAAACTTCCGCTTTGGCTGAGTTCGGTTGTTTTAGAAGAACTTTACGTGGGTGCTTCTGACAAAAAGTCTTTAAAGGTCTTGACGAAATTTGAACAGGAATTTGAAAAAATCAATCGCTTACTCATTCCAAATCAAACAGATTGGTCAATCGCGGGACAAATTTTAAACAAACTCGGCGAAAAATACGGGTTTGATAAAGTTGGAAAAACCAGATTAACAAACGACGCGCTTTTGGCCATGGGCATTGCTCGAAATGGTTTTAAGTTATTCACTGCGAATGCCAAAGATTTTCAATTGATTGGCGAATTCAGAGAGTTTGAATGGGAAGTTGTTTGATTTATCTTTTATCGATCCGCATTTTCATCCCGAATTTTGAGCGGAGCGTGATCATCGGCTGCGGAACGATTTGTTGTGTAGGATTTTACTGATAATAATTTTCGAGTGAATCAATAAATAGAAATTGCTCGTACTCAATTAAACCAATTTGAAAATGGTCAAGAAATCCTATTCTACCCAAAACACTGACTCGAAATTCCTCATCTGTCACAAAATACACAGTTGTCATAAATTCAAAGTCAAGAAACTGAATACTTACTTCATGACCAAACGCTGTAAAACTACTATTTGCCGTTCTAAACTCTTTTCGATTACCAGTTTCTACGTCTAAATCTAAAAAATCCGCATAAGTTTTTTGGAAAATACAATAATCTGCTCCGGTATCAAGTTTAACTTTAGCGGCTACAAAGTTTTTTCTATCAGCTATGAGGAATATGTCAAAATAAATACCTTTATGATCATCTGAATATTCAATTTTTTGGCTAAAAGTGAGAGTATGCAAATTACAACCATCCTCCTACAAAAGGTCTTGAGTCATCCTCTACAAAATGAACAAACGGAATTTTTACTCCTGCATTTTTCGCAGCGGCAACTAAGTCTTTAGGATTATTACTGGCTTCTATTAATTTATCTCCGTCCAAAACAATCCATTTACCAACATAATTATGCCGATTTTCATTAAGCCACTTTTGCGATAAACTTAAATCGACTTTGGTTTCTGTTCTGTAAATTTTGGGAAAACCAGGTTTTGGTGGAGTATTAAAAACAGTTAGAATGGGATTCCTTTGAACATCGGTAAAATCAAATTTAGGAATTTTTCGGTCTTTATTTAGTGCGTCTTCCAATTTTGTTGAAAAGACATCTCCATTATCCGCGCTAATCATATAGCTAACAGTAATAGCTGAGTTATCAAAGCCCGTAATATCTTGAAAATCAACCGGTGTCATACTATTTTATCTCCATTCTATTTCTTAACTCGTCCGTAATCGAATTTTCAAAATGTTGCCGAATATTCTCGTGAATTCTATCAATTGTGGATTCGATATTAGTAATATCTAATTCAGGATTAGGTTTCAAATATAAAAGTTCTAAAATAATCGAATTCTTTTTGATATTTGAATCTTCCTTTGCTGAAATAATTATCATTTTCTCACCATTTTCATAATCATATTCAACTCTACACATATAATTAGAGGGATTCTTTTCATAAGCTATACCACTTGGCAAAAATTTGATTAATTTGTTGGGCAGTTCATCATCATTAAACTGTATTCTATTGATATATCTGATACTTAAAGTTTCTGCTGTTTGAGGTTTTGCAATATCGTAGTAAATTTCAAGTCCTTTTAAAATGTGGGGGCGGAAATTTTCCCAACCATTATATGGTTCGCGTTGATTAGCAGCGAATAATAGTTGTCCGGCTTGCCACAGTTGAGTATTTTCCACGTTCCAAGTTTGGATGTGACTTGCGCCTTTATTAATTATTGGTTCTTGATTATTTTTGAATGTAACCTGAACTTGTTGTGGACTATCTTTTAAAACTGGGAAGCTATTTGCATTTGCACGGTTAGAAAATTCAACCACGTATCTCATTTCCCAAGTTTGGGTTGGAGGAAATCGCAACTCAAAAACAGCCTCAAGCACGGAGGGTTTATAATATTTATTATCTTTAGTGGTCATTAGATATTACTCTGTGTTTTTATAATAACTCTATGTAACAGAAAGGATTATAGCCTAAAAAAACAAAAAAGTAACTCATTTCTGTAGTCTATCTTTTCTCGATCCGCATTTTCATCCCGAATTTTGAGCGGAGCGTGATCATCGGTTGCGGAACGATCTGTTGTTCCGGATTAAGCCTCAACTTCCACTTTTGACCGAGAGTGGCGAGCAGCAGAACTCCCTCCATCCAGGCAAATTGTTCACCGATACAACGACGGACGCCGCCGCCGAAAGCAAAATAGGTAAATTTATTTGAAGCTTCTTTGACGGCATTTTCGCCCATAAAACGTTCCGGAGTGAAACAATCGGGCTCAGACCAAAATCTTCGGTCACGGTGCAAAACATACATCGAAGCCAAAATTAGTGATTTTTGAGGGATTTTGTATCCGCCGAGTTCGTGATCTTCGATGGCAAGTCGGCCGAGGGCCCAGGCCGGCGGAAAAAGTCGCATTGCTTCGGCCAGCACCGCTTCGGTAAATTTGAGTTTTGGGTAATCTTCGGCCGTCAGAGATTGCTTTTCGGCAAATATTTGATCGAGTTCAGCGTGAAATTTGGCTTCGGCTTCCGGGTTTTGCGACAAAAGATACCAGGTCCAGGTGAGCGCGTTGGCAGTCGTTTCGTGTCCGGCCAGAAAAATCGTCAGACATTCATCCCGGATTTGTTGGTCGTCCATCTGTCCGCCATCATCTTCGTCCTGAGCCATTAAGAGCATCGAAAGCAAATCGCCTTTGTCTTCGCCTGACTTTCGACGTTCATTGATGATGTCGTAAATGATTGCATCGAGGGTAGCTTTGGCCTGACGAAAACGCCGTGACTGAGGAAAGGGAAGTTTTTCCAAAATTTCCGAAAACGGAAGGACGAGATAATCAAAAAGTTCGACCAGGGTAGTCAGCGCTTTTCCGACCTGGGCAGCCTCGTCCGCAACATTTGCGCTAAACAGGGTTTTGCCGACGATATTGAGCGTCAATCTCATCATCTCGGTCGAAATATCGCGTTCCTCTCCATCACCCCATTCGTCCGACATTTTTTCGCCGAATTCAATCATGGCATTAGCATAATTGGCGATTCGTTGACGATGAAAGATTGGCTGAATCATTCGTCGCTGCCGCAGATGAAATTTGCCCTCGCTGGTCAGGAGTCCTTCGCCAAGCAGGTTTTTGGCTCGTTTGAGAGCCCGGCCTTTTTCAAATTTTGAATGATTCGTGACCAGCACATCCCGAATCAGATCAGGATGATTGACAAAAAAGGCCTGCTGAAAGCCCAGTTTGAAGGAGGTAATGTCGCCAAGTCCGGAAAGCTGTCCCAAAAAATCGAGCGGATTTTTACGAAACGGGCGAAAATGTCCGCCGATCCAGTTTGGTTTTACAGTCGGGGGTAAAAGTGTTTTGCTCATTATCCTAGATTAGCATATTTGAGCGACTAGTTTTAATCGGTTGAACAAGATGAAGGTTGGTTTAGCTCGTCAATCTTTTTGTTCATATAGCGAAACCAGAGCGGCGAAAGGAGCGAGAAAATCATCATTCCCGGATAGCCGGTCGGCATTTGCGGGTTTTGGGGAAATGAGTCCAAAACCTGATAATGCTTGCTGGCCCGAAAATGATGGTCGGAATGCCGCGAAAGTTCAAAAGTAATTGATCTGCCGAGAATATGGTCAGAGTTCCACGAATGTCGAGGCAGAACTCGTTCATATTTTCCGTCAGCCTTTAATTTTCGACTTAAGCCATAATGCTCGATATAATTGACAGTTTCGAGCATTAACTTACCGATTAGGGCGGCGGCTCCAAAGGCGAGCAGCGTTTGCCAACCGAATCCGAACAAAATAGTGAGCAGCAAAATGATTTGGGCCAGGGTGTAACAAACCATCCGGTTACGGAGCGAAAGCGGATGGCGCTCGTGACGGCGTTGTTTGTCAATTTCAAACTGCCAGGCCTGGCAATAACTGCCAAATTGCGACCGAAACCAAAATGTATAAACGAGTTCGTGGCGGCGGGCGGTGGCGGGGTCTTTCGGAGTTGCCACATTTCGATGATGACCAAGGTTATGGTAGGGCAAAAAATGATTTTCCAGCGAAATCAGCAATGCCGTTTCGCCCAAAAATTGTTCAACCCGATTCGTCCGATGTCCCAATTCATGACCGAGATTGATGGCGACCGCACAAACCATTCCCATCGAAGCCGTCCGGCCGATCAGGTCAGGTAAGCTGATTTTTGAATCTGAAATTGTAATGAGAAAAAGCACACCGACCGACACCAAAATCGGAACTAAAAGATACAAAAACCAATCAAAAAAGGCATCTTTCACCCGTCCGGAGTTTTCCTGTTCGGTAAAGTTAGTATGATCCGGTTTGAGGAATAACTCCGCCACCGGCACCAGCACAAAGAAGAATAAGACCGGCAGAAGCGTCAAAATCCCGCTGGCAAAAAACGCGGGTATCGCCGAAAACGGAATTACTAAAACAACACTATACTTCAGCTTTCCGATAGTGGTCATAACTGATTGAAAATTATAGGTTGCCGGAATAAGTGAATCAAAGGTGATTTTCATACACCGCATAATATGACAGTTGAGACAAAAATCTTTTGACGAAAATCAAAAAATCAAAAAATTACTTTTTGGCTCTGATCCGGCTCAGGGTTTCCTGCGTGATGCCGAGGAAAGAGGCGATGTGTCCGAGAGCAACCCGTTGCAGCAAGTCGGGATGTTTTTCGGTAATAAAACGGTAGCGCTGCCGGGCATTATTGAATTGTAAGGCGGCATTTTTATCGAGCATCTGTTCGAGGATTTGAATCAGAATCAAACGGCTCACCCGCTGAACTTCGGGAAACTTTTCAAACGACTGGTCTAAATCCGCATAAGTCATCGAATAGACGGTCGAATCTTCTAAAAGCTCGATCAGGTAGCGACTCGGCTTGCGTTGGAAAAAACTGTCAAATGCGGTAATGAACGAATTTTCGAGACCGAACGAGTCGGTAATGTCTTTACCGTCTTCGTTATAATAATACCAGCGAGCCAAACCTTTTTCGATAAAATATATTTTCTGGCAAATTTCACCATCTTTGTGCAGCAGATAATGCTTCGGCAAATGTTGTTTCTGACTTTTGCTTAATAATTCTTCGGCCACCTCCGTCGAAAGCGGCACGAAAGAATTGATGTATTGGACAAAGTTCATAAAAAATATCGGCGAGCTATCGGTTGCCTTCGACAATTTCAAAGATTTCGTCCCGATTGGCCATCCCCCATTCGGCAAACTTATCCAAAATCGGGCAGATCGATTGTCCAAACTCGGTCAGCGAATACTCAACTTTCGGCGGAACTTCCGGATAAACCTTTCGATTGACGAGTTTTACACTTTCAAGCTCACGAAGCTGAGCCGTCAGCATCTTTTCGGTAATCGGGCCCAACGTTTTTCGCAATTCGCCAAAACGCAAGGTTTTTTGGTTATAAAGTTTCCACAAAATTCGCCCTTTCCATTTTCCCGAAAGAAGTTCGATCCCCGTTTCGACCGGGCACAGCGAAATCATTTCGTTTTTGCCATATTTCTTCATACTTTCGATTTGGATAGTATCTTCTAATTTTGCATATACTAGCATTAGCCTGTGTGCAAAATCAAAACTTGAGAAGATATTGAGATGAGTCCTAATATCTTTCCATAGCGCTTTGAGTCCCTCTTTCAGGCGGCTTTTTGCTGATTAAACGCCGAGCGTTGCGAGAACATAGAACTTCTATTATTTTTCAAAAGCGTTAAAAGCGTTAGAATAGCAAAAAATGGATCATCAATGGAGGAAAAATGAAAATAGCAGTTTTAGGTGCCGGAAATGTTGGGGCCACACTTGGTCAGCGATTTGACGAGGTCGGACACGAGGTTTGTTTTGGGGTGCCAAATCCTGAAAAATACAAAGATAAAGGGTTGAACGGAAAACTCGGAACGGTTTCTGAGTCTGCCAAAGATGCTGAAATCATTCTTTTGGCAATTCCCTACGGCGCTGTTGAATCGGCACTAAATGAGTGCGGAGATATTGCCGGCACAATCATCATTGACGCGACCAATCCGCTGGAGTTCAAAAATGGCGGATTGCATCTGACGATCGGCTTTGATAGCTCGGGCGGCGAAAAAATTGCCGAACTAGCCAAAAATGCCAGAGTGGTTAAATGTTTTAATTCAACGGGCTTTGGAAATATGGAAAATCCTCGCGGCTCAATGATGTTCGTTTGCGGCAATGATCCTCAAGCCAACGAGACCGTCCGTGCACTCTCGAACGAAATCGGTTTTGAGACTTTGATTATCGGCGATATTTCACGCTCAAGACTGCTCGAACCATTGGCCATGCTCTGGATTCATCTGGCTTTTACCTCAGAGTTGAAAAGAGATTTTGCATTTTCGATTTTGCGTGGGATATTGAGTTCATGAATTACTTTACCAAAAGCCGGGTTGAAACGTTTAGCGACGGGATTTTTGCAATCATCGTCACGCTGCTGGTGCTGGAGATCAAAGTTCCGCATATCGAAAATCACGGTTCCGTCGCTGAACTGGCCACCGCGCTGTGGCGTTTGGCGCCAAAAGTAATTGCCTGGATGATCAGCTTTTTTACGGTTTGTGTAATTTGGGTAAATCATCATCGGATTTTCGAGGTGATGAAAAATATTGATCAGACATTCTTTTGGCTCAATGCAAATTTGCTTTTGTGGTGTTCGCTGATTCCGTTCCCGACGGCCTTGATGGGCGATTATCCCGATAATCCCTTGGCAGTCAGTTCGTACGGAGCGGTTTCGTTTATGATGGGCATCGCGTTTACGCTAATTCGCGTTTACATGTGGCGAAACCCGAATATCACACTTATGACCCGCGAAGAACTCTGGTTAGGTGTGCGAAACGTCATCTTCTTTGGTCCGACACCGTATTTGGTCGGAATAATTTGTGCGTGGTTCTACCCGGTGATCGCCTTTGGTTTATACGCGTTTGTGACGCTTTATTATATTTTCCCGCGTTCCACCGCCTTAGAAAAACACAAAGAATGAGCCCCAAGGCACAATGGACAATGGACAATTAAAAGCCTATTTGATTGGAATATTTCTTTTAGAGTCTGTCTAAATTTTTGAAATTTCCTTGTTTTGTCGCTGAAAGTGACGAATTTAATAGCGTCGGGAGCATCCCGACGTTAGTTAAAGTAAACATTCCGTCGCTCAAAGTGACGAACACAACCCGTTGAATTTTCGTCACTTTCAGCGACGGATCACCTTTTTTATCAATTCGTTGGGTGCCGCTCGCGCTTTACCCAACGCTATTAAATTTGTCCCTTTCAGGGACTTT
>JANOEF010000560.1:0-30990 GCA_031413075.1 Acidobacteriota bacterium
CGTATTTTTGCTGAACAAGCCTCGATTGCGATTGCCAATGCCCGTGCTTTTGAGGAAATCGAAAGACTTCGTCAAAAATTGGAAGACGAAAATATTTACCTGAAAGAAGAAATTCAGGAAAATGCCCAACATAAATTTCTGATCGGAAAAAGTCCGGTTTGGACAAAAATCCTCCAACAAATCGAACTGGTCGGAAACTCTGAAGCCACAGTTCTTTTAACCGGCGAATCGGGAACCGGAAAAGAAATGGTGGCGCGGGCATTGCACGAAGCGAGTCAGAGACGGGATAAACCGCTGGTAAAGGTAAATTGTGCGGCGATTTCCAACGAACTATTTGAAAGCGAATTTTTCGGGCATGTGAAGGGCGCGTTCACAGGCGCGTTCAAGGACCGTATCGGGCGTTTCCAACTCGCCGATGGCGGCACGATTTTTCTGGATGAAATTGGCGAACTTCCGCTCATGGTGCAAGGCAAACTGCTCCGGGTTTTACAAGAAAGGCAACTTGAGCGAGTTGGCGAAGACCGGACCCGGACCGTTGATGTCCGGATTGTAGCGGCCACGAATCGGGATTTATGGGCAGAAGTTGAGGGCGGAAATTTTCGCCAGGATCTGTTTTATCGTTTAAGTGTTTTCCCGATTCATTTACCGCCCCTCCGCGAGAGACTCGAAGACATCGAACCTTTGACCGAACATTTCCTCCGCCAATTCGCCGCGAAAATGCACTGCGAAGTTTTCAAATTAACCGATGCCGACATTCATATGTTGCAAGGTTATTCGTATCCCGGTAATGTTCGGGAATTACAAAACATAGTCGAACGCGCCATCATTCTGGCTCGCTGTAACCGGCTGAATTTTACGATTCCGCAAGTTCTAAACCGAATGATTGTGACAGAAAATGAGGAAATAGTGACTAATAAATCTATTTTGACTTATCAGGATTTGAAGAATTTAGAACGCGAAAACATTATTCAAGCGTTACAAAAAGCAAATTATAAAATCTATGGGAATGATGGTGCGGCTGATATTCTGGGGGCAAAACCGACTACTTTAATTTCACGGATTAAAGCGTTAGAGATTCCGATGCGCCCTGAAATTTTGTGAATGCCTCAGTTAATTTAAAACCGGCGATTACTCTTCGTCCGGACTTTACAAAGTAATCTAAGCTCTATTTTGTGAGATTAATTTTTTAATCTCACAAAGTAGTTGTTGGCTGGGAGCGCGGGCATCCTTGCCTGCTAGATTGCACTGCAATCTAACCCAAGTTTGACCAAAATCAAGTTGAACATAAACAAATATCTGACAATTTGAGAGGCTTCGCCAAAAATCAACTCGAAAATAACCGAACATCTTTCAAACGCTCTCGCGTTTGGCCAGTCAGAATGCCCGCGCTTTCAGCTAAAGGGCAGTTCCAAAAATTCAAAAATTGATGGTAAAGCAAGGAAAACTACCAATTACGCAACTTTACTAACTAATAGAATTTATTGTATTTATGGTTTTCAAGTAAATTTCATTACGCGTTTTATATCGTAGTCAAACCAATTTTTGGAACTGCCCTAAAGCCATTTATTTATCAATCTTGATTTGATTTAACAAAGTAAACTTAAAAACGCTGGAAAGAATAAGGCGATATAGCGTAAAAAACTTTATCTGTTCCATATCACTATTTCTCATTTTGAAATCGCTAGGCTTTTTTATGGCAAGCCATACATTTCATCGTGCCTGGTGCCTTTGCGGTCGTTCTTGCTTTTACAACCTGGTCATGACAAGTAGCACAATTTCTATGAAAAGCATTTTGACTTGTCATTACAACCGATTCACCTTTTTCATTCTTTATTTGCGGAATCTCAGTAACTAAAGTTGGCTTGACATCCTTCGCCGTATGGCAGCTCCGACAGGTTGAAACCTTAGGCGTCGCTGCGTCCTTAACTGTTTCCGCTGTTAATGTTATCGTGCGGTCGGTTGGAAAAACATTTTTTACAGTTTCACTCAACGGTTGCTCAACGTGATGGCACTCAATACATTTAAGAGGGGCAGTTCCCTCAACATTGAAATTTTTGGTCGCGTGATCAAGGTGATTGAAGGTTACTTTTCCGAGTTTAGAATTCTCAGCCAGAACAATCACATCAGGGGGACTTTGCTGGGCACTTGTTTGAAAATAAGTTTGCATGGTCAAACCCAACCAACTAATTACGACAAGCAATAAAATTAATATCTTTTTCTTCATTTTTATTTCCTCCTTAGACATCCTATATCGAACTTAAAATAAACATCGTCTCAACCTTTTGCAATTAAATAGATTTCAACGATTTCAAATCTTTGATGCTTGGTCTTTTGTTTTGTGATGTCCGCCTTTATCGGCGAACGGGAGGCTTCGAAGTAAGGCAAACTGCTCAAATAACAATTTGAACATGTCACCGAAAGCGTGACCAAATATT
Source organism: Acidobacteriota bacterium (assembly GCA_031413075.1). GTDB lineage: Bacteria > Acidobacteriota > Blastocatellia > Pyrinomonadales > Pyrinomonadaceae > JAIBCC01. Next base: position 2,436 of record JANOEF010000560.1, read on the forward strand.
TATAGAACCTGTTTGCGGCAAAATTCACTACGAAGTTTTTAAACTTAACCCTTACCGAGATAAAATTTTGAAAAGTGATTAAGCAGGTTAGCAAAAATTTTGCGACCTATTAAAAATCAAGAAAAGTTTGCAAATAGTTGAGTCACTTTCGTTTTTGGGTTTTCTTCATTGTCCATTGTTCATTGTAAATTGTGCATTGGTGCTTAGTATCCCGGTGATTTTAGGGAACTACAAAAAAATAATCAAAGAGGGCCATAAAAACCGGCGATTATTCTTCTTCTTCCAACGCCATTTCGGAAATTTTGCCGTCCGGATCAATGCCAAAACGCCAGAGAAAAATGCGTTTCGCAGTCTCTGCCTTAAACCGATAAACCGAGGTTTTTTCGTTGATTTCACTACCGGTAAAGGTCAGGGTTTTAATGTTTCCGAAAGCCGCAAGGCGTTCGTTATTAACCCGGTTTCGCTCGGTCGAAAGCGAACGAATGAGATTCGCGGTCAGAATCTCGGGATTGAATTTGTTGGCGAGCCGTTCGTTAAGCGCCGTCGAAAGTTTTTGCTTAATTTGCGGGTCGGGGCCGGGTTGAGCCTTCATTTGTTTAAGGGATATTGACGGAAGATAAATTTTGGCCACTCCCTGCGCCATCAGTGTCCCCATCCCGTTTTCACCGAGATTCGTCAGCGCAATGACGGTCAGATCGTCATCAACAAGACGCGAAACACTAGCGCCGAATCCTGCCGTTTGACCGCTATGGGCGATGAGCTTATGACCTCGTATTTCTGTAATTCGCCAGCCAAATCCATAGGGATATGTCTTACCATTATCAAAAGTGAGGGCAGTCCACATTTCAGCTTTGCTTTCTTTTTTGAGCAAAGTATCGTTTCTCAGGGCCGCATCCCACTTGACTAGATCGAGGACGGTTGAAACAATCGCCCCGGCGCTAAATAAATCGGTTAAAGCATAATCACGTCCGATCAACTGCATATTTTGCCATTCGTAGCCCGGAGCCCGATTCGGGATAACAAATTGCGGATCACGGTTGGCGGTTTTGTTCATTCCGAGCGGCTTAAAAATCCTTTCGCGCATAAAATCCCAATAATTTTTGCCAGAAACGCTTTCGATAATAAACCCCAAAAGATTATAACCGCTGTTGCTGTAAATATAATTAGTTCCGGTCACAAAGTCGAGTGGTTGTAATGAAAGGGCTTTGATAAAATCATCCCTTTTGAGTCTTTTCGACAATTCAAAGCCTGAGAGACTGGAATAGCTTTTAATCCCCGAGGTGTGCGTCAAGAGATTTCGAACTGTAACTTTTTCCCACGAGGCCGGCGTGTTCGGTAAATATGAAGAGATTTTTTCATCCAGTTTCAACTTACCGTCTTCCCATAAAAGCAAAATACCGGCGGCCGTCATTTGTTTTGACACCGAACCAATTTCAAAAACTGTTTCCGGCGTCACCGGAATATTAAACTCAACACTGGCCAGACCGTAACCTTTGGCTTTAATAATTTTACCTTTTTTGATGACGGCGATGGCCGCCCCCGGAATGTGTCTTTCGGCCAGTTGGGCCCGAACAAAATTGTCAACCTCATCGGCACTGGCTGAGATGGTCAATAAAATGATGATTAATAAAAATTGAAAGCGGAAATAAGTGTTTTTAAGGTTCATGGCGTTTAAAATTTAGATCTGCGGATGAATAACCAAAGCTCATAATTGTCTTTTGTAACTGATAATTTTATTCCGAATATCCGTTGGGATGCTTCATTTTCCAATCCCAGGCTGACCTCATTATTTTTTCTAATTCGGCAAACTCAGGATTCCAACCTAAAACTGCTTTGGCCATGGCGGCATTGGCTATTAATCTCTCAGGATCGCCTGCCCGGCGTGATTCGATCTTTATTTCGATTGGTTTTCCGGTAATTTTTCGGGCGGTTTCAATCACTTCCAACACCGAAAAGCCGAGGCCGTTGCCCAGATTTATTTTGGTTGAAACGCCGCCCTGGACCAGATATTGAAGGGCTCGAAAATGAGCGTCAGCCAAATCCGAAATGTGGATATAATCACGGATACAGGTTCCATCCGGCGTCTCGTAATCGCCTCCGTAAACCGAGACAAAAGGCAGTTTGCCGTCTGCCGCTAACAGCACATTTGGGATCAAATGTGTTTCGGGATGGTGATCTTCGCCGCATTTCTCCGTTGCCCCTGCGGCATTGAAATATCGGAGGGCGACAAAATTCAAACCATACGCCGCGGCATAACTTTCCAAAATCCGTTCGGTCATAAACTTTGACCAACCGTACGGATTGACAGGCTTTTGCGGATGATCTTCGTCAATCGGAATCCTGAGAGGGTCGCCGTAAGTCGCACAAGTCGAAGAAAATACAAAGTTTTTGACGTCAGACTCAATCAGCGAATTCAATAATTTGTTGGTTTGAAAAGTATTATTTTCAAAATATTTCGCCGGATTCGTGACTGATTCCCCGACATATGCATAAGCCGCAAAATGCACGCAAGCCGTAATTTGATGTTCGGTCACAATCCGTTTGACTAACTCTTGATCACCGACATCGCCTTGATAAAAAGGAATGTCAGAATCAATTGCGGCTCGATGTCCATAAACCAAATTGTCCAAAACAACTACCGATTCGCCTTTCTTTTGCAAGAGTTCGACGGTCGCGCTGCCGATATAACCTGCTCCGCCTGTCACTAAAATTCTCATTTTTTGATTTTATCTTCTTTCGATCCGAAATGCGAAAGTGTGGTCACATCATCCGAGTAATTCTCGCTGAAAGTTGACGGAAAACAATTGAAAAAATTGGGTCGAACTTCAAAATAGGCCCAGAAACTCTGAGAACCAAATTTTGCAGACAAGGAACTTATGCCTTGACCGAGAATGACTGTCACATCATCAACTTGCCGAACGGAATTAAACTTTTTATGTTTCGGCTTGAGTTTGGCCGACAATAATCGGCTTGATGTCAGAGCTTTGATCATAAAATTTAATCACGGATTTTCTTTCTCAGACACTGAGACTTCTCAGATATCGAAAAAGTTGGTGCGGGTAAGTAAAGAATTGTAAAGATTTAGCTGGCTAATCCGGACAAAACCCGGACTCAAAATGCCTCTTTGCGGAAATTGTTGTAGAATTAGCTTTTTATGAGCAAACTTGGGATCGCAATCATTGGACTCGGCGGCGCAGTTGGGACAACTATGGTCGCCGGAATTGAATTATTAAAGAAAGGAAAAATCGGCACTGAAGGACTGCCTTTGGCCAATTTGGACGCCGAGTTGATCCAGGATCTAGCCGGATACGAGAATATTGTTTTTGGCGGCTGGGATCTACACGGCGTAAATCTCGCGGCGGCAGCCGAAGAACATGATGTGCTGACTCATAAACAATATGTGGCGGTCGAAGCCGAATTACGGCAGATCAAACCCTGGCGAGCAGTCGGAAACAAGGAGTTTTTAGCAAATATCGAGGGTGAAAATATTTTTGAGGGAATTTCGCATCGTGAAGTTATCGCCAAAATTCGTGCTGATTTACACGCGTTCAAACAGGATTGTGACCGGGTAGTGGTGATAAATCTGGCTTCGACCGAAAAACTTGCTGCCGAAGGAAACGAAATATTTAATTCAATCACCGATTTTGAAAAAGCTTTGGACGAAAATAATTTGGACATTTCGCCCGCTATGCTCTATGCCTACGCGACCATCAGCGAGCAAATCCCTTACGGAAATTTCACGCCGTCGGTTTCGGCTGATATTCCCGCCCTCATCGAATTTGCCAAATTAAATAATGTTCCGCTGGCCGGCAAGGACGGCAAAACCGGACAAACGATGATCAAAAGCGTGTTGGCTCCGGCTTTCAAAACCCGGTCTTTGAAGGTGGAAGGCTGGTTTTCGACCAATATTTTGGGCAACCGTGACGGACTCGCGCTTTCAAACGCCGATTCATTGGCCTCAAAGGTTAAAACCAAAAGCTCATTGCTCGAAGATATTTTGGGTTATGATGTAGAAGATCATATTGTGGACATTCGTTACTACCGCCCGCGCAAGGATAACAAAGAGGCCTGGGACAATATTGATTTGACCGGTTTTCTTGGGCAACCGATGCAGCTGAAAGTTAATTTTCTCTGTAAAGATTCTATTTTAGCCGCACCACTCGCCATCGAAATAGCCCGTTGTCTTGAATTAGCCCAGCGACGGGGCGAAAGCGGGGTTTTTGAAGAAGTCGGCGTTTTCTTTAAGTATCCGATGACCCGGGATAAAAATGCCAAAACCGAAAATGCCCTGCATAAACAGGAAGATATTCTCTTGAATTGGCTGAAAAACTAAAAATCGGTGCAATCGCCTAAATCCCCGCTTTGACAGACAAAAAGATTCGGCGCATATTCCCGGGTTTGTTTTTTGATGGCGTGCCAGAGTTTTGAATTGCCATATGCTTCGCGGGTCCATCCAAGTTTTTTTCGATTTCGCCAGACAAATTCATACGCCTCTTTTTCATCTGCCCCTTGTAAATGTTTGGCTTCGTGCAAAAGAATGGCGGCGCGCTCGGTATCATCCGCCGGTTTGTCAAAAAAATCGGGATAGATGGTCATTATTTCAAAGGGGAAATTAGTCGCCGCATAAGCATTTTCTTTTTCGACCGAAGCATTGAGCCAATTGTCATTACTGCGAAAAGCGGTTAAATATTTCAGAAAAAAGACTTCCTGCGAAAAACCTTTGGCTTCTAAAATAGCGATCGCATCTCTGACTTTTTCCTTCTCGGAGGTCTGAAGCCCGGATGCGGAAAAAATCAACGATAGGTAAAACGCGAATACAGAGCCGATAACCACCGACAAACAAATGATCGCCCGCCGCAAAATTTTCGGTGATTTCGAGGGTTTATTATTTTCGACCTTTTCCGGTAAAACACCGGAGGATGTCAGATCAAATTCGCAGCGACGGCAGACCTCCGCTTCTAAAAAATTGATCAAATTGCAGTTAGCACATTTTCTGTTCATTGTTGTTTTCGATTTTAGGAGAAAATCAGACGCTATTAATAAAAGATTTGAAAAGGCCTTAATTTTCCAAATTTTATCAGACAATTATCAAAAAAGATCGGAAGCGGCAAAATCAGTTAAGCTGAAAACTTCCTCATTTATACTTTTGCGGCTGTTCGACGGCTATTTTCGAGTTAAAAAGAAACTCAAAGCCGTTTTAGCGCATCCAAAGTTGCATATACGCATTCGGAAGTTTAAGATTTTCTGAGTGAACAATAGTTAAAATCCCAAAGGAGTTAATCAAGTGAATTTTTTTCGCCCCGCAATTTTATTAATTGCAGTTTTAGTTTTTTCCGCGTTTCCCGCCCTGGCCCAGGAAAATGAGCCCATCGTGATAGATGAGGTGGTGGCCCAAATCAATGACGGAGTGTTGACCCTTTCGCGTATTAATCGTGAAGTTAAGGAACTCCGCGAAGCTCTCATCCAACAAGGGAAAAAGCCTGAAGAGGCGGCTGCAGAAGCTGAAAAGAAAAAAGGTGAATTGATTGCCAGTCTTATCAACGAAGAACTTTTGGTGCAAAAAGGCAAGGAAATCGGAGTCGAAAACGATGTCGAAGGCCAAATCAACCAACGCTTTCTGCAAATGATGAAGGAAAATAACATCAAATCTCTTGAGGTTCTTTTTACTGAAATGCGCAAAGCCAATGTCAACCCCGACGAAATTAAAGAGGTTTGGCGCAAACAGATCACTAAAGAGGCAGTTCTTTATCGGGAAGTTGACCAAAAAACATATTGGGGAACGAGTGCCAAAGAATTGCGTGATTATTGGGAAAAAAATAAAGCTAAGTTCACTAAGCCGGAAAAGGTCGCGCTTTCAGAAATCTTCTTAAATTTTGCCGGACGCGATGAAAATGCGGTGCGCGAAAAAGCCAAGCAACTGGTCGAACAACTCCGCAAAGGCGAAAGTTTTGAAAAACTGGCGGTGGAAAATTCTGACCGACCCGATATTCAAAAAAACAAAGGCAAAATCGGCAAATTTGAAATGCCCCAGTTGGCGGAAGGAAGTCCCAAAATCGCGGCCGAAATTAAGAAAACAGCGGTTGGCGGTGTGACTGACCCAATCGAAGTCCGAGACCGGGATGAAGGAATGGAAATTTTTCGGGTAGATGAACGCGAGGCAGCCAGCCTCGAATCGGTTTTTGACGAAGATGCGGTTCGGCGAGCAGTCAGTATCGAAAGAACCCCCGAAGCTCGCAAGAATTTTATGGCCGAACTCTACAAAAATGCTTATATCGAATTAGCCGAGGGTTATAAAGCTTTAGTGATGCCGTTCCTCAACAATCAAGCGGTGGCCGAAGCCAAGAAAACCGATAAATAAATTACGAATTACGAATTACCAATTACCAATTACCAATTACCAATTACCAATTACCAATTACCAATTACCAATTACAAAAGTTGATTTGCTAACCTTATTCCAGCATTCGTAATTCGTAATTTGAAATTCGACATTTCAAAAATGCGCCTCGACTTATTTTTAAAATCCAGCCGAATTATTTTGCGCCGTTCGCTTGCCCAAGAATTTTGCGAGGCAGGTTTGGTAAAAGTCAATTCCGTCAAAGCCAAATCATCGCGCGAGATAAAAATAAATGATGAGATTGAAATCAAACGTCAACAGCGGATTCTGACCGTCCGTATTCTGCAAATTCCGAATAATAAACAGGTTTCTCGTCAAGTTGCTTCGAGTTTGTTTGAGGTCGTTTCAGAAGAAATTTGTAATGCTTCGTTTTTCGATTTCGGGGTTGACGAAGACGGCAATAAAATCAATCCGATCGCATAAATAATCAAGGTAAAAAATTGAATATAGCCGGTTCCGGCCGAGAATTTCGGTAGTTCAAGCAAGCCGAAAGAGGCTTCTTACATCAGTCCTTCGAGAATCTTTTGCGTCCAGGTTGATTCGCCCGAAGAAGTTAAATTTGCCAATACTAAATATTTCACGACAAAGGCCAACCCGAACAAACTGCCGAGACTCTGCAAAAGCCTTTTGGCCGTGAACTCGATAAACAGATTATTCCAAAGCGTCCAAAAAAAGAAAAATCCGACTATCCAAAAGGTTAAACCCTTTTCCGGCAATAATGCGTTAAAAACCTGGGCCGAGGCTGCGAAAAGCGTCATTAGTATCAAACCGTGAGCAATATTTTTGAGTATGGGAAAGTCTTCGGAAAAATAGTCCGCCAGCCGGATCAAATTAGCGCGAAAGAGCAAAACTACTAAAATCAACGCAAAAATCAGGCAAATCAGAGCCGGCTTGAGAAAAATAAACGCATTATTTTCGGCGCTTAAGCGTAAGCCGCCAAGCAAGGCGACGGTCAAAAAAACCAAAGGAAGAACCAGATATTGTAAAATATTTTTATTGCTTTTTTCACTCACGTTTAGATTTTTCAATTTGTGCGGCAATTTTGCAAATAACAAAGCTGTAAAATTCAAAAAAACCGGGTGAGGATAACAATTTTCGTCACCGATCGAATCAAACTTTTGTCAAAAGATGCCACTCTTCAAGACTATCTACTTTCCGGCTATCGGTTCTTATCTATCCGGCAACTCCCTGAGGGGCAACAATTTAAGCATTTTTCAATGGTAGCAAGTACGCTCTGGCACGATTCTTGTCTGAATATGTCTGACTCCGATGGGGTCAAAAGAGAAAAAATCAAGGAACTACCCCCTATTTATGAAACATCAAAAAGGATTCTCGCTGATTGAATTGTTAATTGTAGTCGTGGTACTCGGGATCATCGCCGCCATTGCCATTCCAAATCTGCTGGCTTCGCGTCGGGCAGCTAATGAGGGTTCGGCTATTTCATCGCTTCGCACCTATCACAGCGCACAACTGACCTATCAGGCAACCACCGGAGCCGGTAATTATGCGGGTGATACGACCGTCAATGTCAATGCTTTTACAGCTCTGACCACCAACAACCTGTTAGACCCGGTGCTCGGCAGCGGAGTCAAAAGCGGCTATTATTTTGGCGGAGCAGCCATTCCGGCCTCGGGTGGCCGTCCGGCTACTTTCACCGGGATTGCCGTCCCCTCGTCAGCTCTTTCAGGAAGCAATCCTTTCACCATATTCTTTCGGGTTTCGGTGACGGACTTTGTGCAAACCGGAACCAGATTTTTTGCAGTGGTTAACGATGGCGTCATCAATCACGATCATATTGATAATTACGGCAATGGAATGATGCCGGTCGAAACTGAGGACGGATTCCAAATCATTAACGGCGTTCCGCTGGAGATACCGGTTCAAAAGAACGATTACAAACAAGAATATTTTACTGATGTCCGTCAGGTGTGATTTAACTCCGGCAGTCGAAGTGATGATCAACGTTTTTCGAACTCAAAAAAATAGCGAGCGGGTTAATCTTGCTTTTCCCCACTCGCTATTAAATTAACCGCTAATTGCGGATCTCAGGACTCATTTCAGAGTCTTTTTTTATTTAATAGACATTATTTGAAATAAGAAAATGATAGGACTTTCGCTTGGCGAGATAAATCGTTTGAAATCAAAGTCTAAATGCGGAAGCCCGCACGAAGTAAGGGCGCAAAACACACTTACTTCGTGCGTGTTTCTGCATTCAAGCGAAAGTCCTAAATGAATCAATATTTTCTTCGTTTTGTCGCTGAAAGCGACCAATTTAATAGCGGGGGGTAAAGTGAACAGCAGTTCACTTTACCCCCCGTCAGATAAAGCAACCGTTGCGACGCTGTAAGTGTCGAACAATCAACGAAATTTATTCGACTCCTTCAGAGTCGGAATCGTATTCCTAACCAACGTGGGGTGACGCTCCGCTTACCCCACGCTATTAAATTTGTCCCCGTTAGGGACTTTAAGGAAATTATTTTTATTTCAAATAATGTCTAATGACTAACTCCCATCCTTAGAATTTGAAACGCACTCCAAGCTGAGCCTGACGTGGTTCACCGAATCCGGCGGAAACTGTTCCATCAAAGTTGAAAGTTAACGGGCGCGGCAAACTACGCTGGTTACGATTATTGAACAGATTGAACCCTTCAAAAATTCCTTCGATTGACATTTTTTCCGTCAACTTAAAGGTCTTTGAAGCCCGAACATCAAAAGTGAAAAACTCATTATTGAGCCTTAGAGTATTTCGCTCCACAATATTCGGAAACGTCCCGCGATTGGTGACCGAAGTCGGTTGCGCTGAACGTGCTTGAAGAATGGGCGAAATATTGATGTCATATGGCAAATTAAAGGTGGCAAAGGCATTAAAACGATGCCTTTGATCACGATCTGAATAGCCATATTCCGGGGTTAAATTGCGCGGATCCGCATACCGAAAAGTGAACGGGTCACGCTCGTTATCGTCACTCGATTTATCCCAACTGAGCAGATAGTTAGCCTGGAATTGAAAACGATTTGAAAATCGCTTGTTAAAGTTAAAATTCAACCCTTGATAAAGCGATTTACCGCTGCTTTCGGTTGAACGAATTTCGCCGACTCCTGAACCGTTGGCACGTTCGAAGGGCGAAACGCCGCCAGCATATAATTTGCCGTCACCACGATTGATAAAGGTCGTCAGACGGGTTGTTTTTGCATAGTTGTAAGCAACTGTAAAGCTCAAATCTTTGGCTAATTCGCGTTCAACGCTGACGCTGTATTGAATCGTTCTCGGGTTTTTGAAATCTTTAGCAAAGACTGCAATCCCCGGATTAAACGGAGAAAATCCGGCAGTCGGAACGATACCGGGGAAAACCGGACAACCGCCTAAACCGGCTCCTCCGCACAAAAAACTGGCAAAGAAGATATTTCCGGCAATGGCGCCGTCGGTATTACGCGGACCGGCGACAACTAATCCCGGAATTCGTGCATAATACATCCCTGCGCCCAACCGAATGGCAGTTTTTCCGTCGCTACCCGGCGACCACGAAAGACCAAAACGAGGTTGATAACCGTCTTTGAAATCAGGAATCGAACCGTCTGAAGGAAAACGGGGATCACTCAAAAATTGTCCGTAACGGGTGGCTGTCGGTGCATTTATCGGATCCGGTTGGAACTGACCTTCCCATCGAAAACCTAAATTCAAGGTCAGGTTTTGACGAACCTGCCAATTATCCTGAACATAAATTCCCGGTTCAAATACTGAATAGGCTTGCGTTCCGGCTTGTTCAACTGTTCGGTTGCCAATCGGAGCAAACTGCAAATAAAGTGCCAATCCTGAAGCATTTACGCCGTTGATGTAATCCTGGAAACCTTGAATCGCCTGACCAATTGTTCCTCCGGCAAAAATATAACGTCCACGGGCAAAGCCGATAAAGGTTTGCGAAACTTTGACGCGGTTGATGTCGGCTCCGAACTTAATCGTTTGATTACCTTTGATAACTGTAAAGTTATCAGTAAATTGCAACCGGGTATCGTCCGACGGCACAGGCAAAAAGAATGGGCGACCGAAACGATAGGAAATATCGCCGGCAAAAGTTCCGATGGTGACGTCCGGAAGATCGGGACCATCGTAAAAACGCGGACGCTCTTCTTTTGCCCACTGAAAGCGGAATTCGTTCAAAAGATTTGATGAAAAATTAGTCACCAATTGTCCGATGAACGAGTTGGAGTTGCTGGTTTCGCGTCCATTCGCACTCGTTCCCCAGGTCGGCACGTCAAAGGTTCCGTTGACTTGTTCGGCTCGGCTGTAATTGTGCCTGAGGGTCAATAAATTGTTGTTATTGATTTGAACATCCACCTTGCCGAGTAAAACATCAGCATCATTGGTGCGCTCGATGATTCCCTGTTCGTTGGGTGAGTTAAACCTTGTGGCAAAAAGATTTCTTAATGTCGGATCAATGCTGTTCGGTTTGCTGCTGTTTCCGTCATTGCGTTCATAGGCGAAAAAGAAAAAGGCTTTGTCTTTTTTAATCGGACCGCCCAGATTGGCGCCAAATTGTAAATTGCGAAAATCTTCGACCGGCAAATTAGCAGCCACCGCGTCCGGATTTTGCCCCGAAAGCCCCTGGTTACGGAAAAACAAAAATGCCGAACCGGAAAAATCATTGGTTCCCGATTTGGTGACAACGTTGATAAATCCGCCGCTTGAGCGGCCGAATTCAGCCGAGGCTCCGACCGGAACAACCTGAAACTCTTTGACCGATTCCAGACTGATGGTAAAAGCAGGGCGTTGGCCGCCGCGCTGTTCGCCAAAAAATGGATTGTTGGCATCCGCTCCGTCAATCGAAAGATTGTTCTGAATTCCCTTTTGTCCGTTGATGGTGATCTCGTCACCGTCAGGCCCCTGGACAATCGAAACGCCAGGAGTCAAAAGCGCAAACCGCGAAAAATCACGGCGGCTGATCGGTAAACCTTCCACCGATTTTTGGTTGATTTGGGTTGAAAGTTCGGTCCGGGCGGTTTCCACGCCTTCGCCCTGAGCGGTGACATCAACCGTGTCAACGGCACCACCGATTTTTAGATTGATGTCTAAATTACGGGTTTGACCGATAGACAGATCAACCCCTTCTAAAACCGTTTTGCCAAAACCTTTGGCCTCGGTTGATACTTGATATTTACCGAGCGGCAAAAGCGGGAGACTAAAAAAGCCATCCGAATTTGAAGTTGTGCTGCGCTCAAATCCGGTTCCGCTATTTTTAACTGTAACTGTCGCACCTGAGACGACGGCTCCATTCGGGTCAGCCACGGTTCCTTGAATCAAACCGGTAGTTGATTGCGATTGGGCAAAAGTTGCAGTAACTAAAACGATGGCAATCAAAAGACCGCCAAAAGCTCTAAATACGCTTTTCATAAAATTATTTTCCTTTATAGTAATGTTTTTTTAATTCCTTAACCATAGAATAGCTGTTTTACGAACTTAGAAAGCCGTTAAATTGTGGTTAAGTTTGTGTAAATTTACCATATTGTCAGATAAGCAACAAACTAACAGAGGTTAAATTTTAGGCTATTTTCGTTCTCGCCATACCTTTAAAGGGTTAAGATCATCGGCTGTAAATTGAAGTCCTTCGCTTAATTCGTTTTTGAGTTCGGCCGGCGTTTTGAGCTTCAAATCTTCATCAGTGCTTTTAAAGTTTGGCTCCACACGGTTTAGCTGTTCGAGTCCCTGCTTGAAGAGCGTGTTATCACTATAAACTTTGCCAAATCCTTGGCGATAAAAACTGTAAGCGATATAAAATTGAGTCTTGGCGTCGCGCTTTTCAGCGTCGGCTTGAGCAAAAAAATCACGCGAGGCCGGATAGTTTTCAGCCCGAAACAGCCGCAATCCTTCATCAAATTTCACCTTGTCAATTTCGTAAGTTCCAACTGTCACGGTCGCTTTGGTGACCACTTCGCTTAAAGTTTTCGGTTCATTACCATAGAGCCAAACAATCAACGAGGCGTAAATAATTGATAAAATGATGCCTAAAAATTGGAGATACTTTTCTTTCATTGCTATAATCCGTCCGACAGAAGTTTGAAAGATGAGATGTTTTATGTCAAACAAACTTGTGCTTTTGTTGGCTTTATTTTGCTTTTTCATTTGCTCAGTCGCGCAAATTCAAATTAGCAAACCCTCGGATCCGAAAAGTGTTTCAAACTCAGAATCTGGTGCCAAAAATTACGAATAAAGTGAAAATTATTCACGTTCCGGTTGCGCTTTGAGATAGCTTAAACCAGGGGATAGTCCCTGTGCACCGCTGCAGCCAGCGCTCCGATAAATACCGTTTCCTGTGTACCGGAGACGGGTTGATTTGTTTTGAGTGTTTCGCCTTTGCTCACGCGCGGCCTCCGCGTATGCAAAATTTCAACGAATTAGTGTAAAATCTGCACTGAGACTACTTGTGACCGATTATCTATGAAAATTACATTTTTACTTATTCTGCTTATGACAGTTCTTTCAAACCAAACAGATGCCCAAAACCTAGCGGCTGATTTGGTCGTCATCAACGCCAATGTCCGCACCATGGACAAGGCAAAACCAACCGCCGAAGCAATCGCCGTGAAAGGCAGAAAAATCTTTGCCGTTGGTTCAAATGCTGAAATTAAACAGTTTATTGCTTCAAACACAAAAACAATTGATGCCAAAGGCCAACTCGTCATCCCGGGTTTTAACGACAGTCACGTTCATTTTTTGGACGGTGGAGCAGGACTTTCGAGCGTTGACCTACGCGATGCCAAAACTCCGCAGGAATTCGTTGAGCGCATCAAAAATTTTGCTGCCAAACTGCCCAAGGGGCGTTGGATTCAGAACGGAAATTGGGATCATGAAAATTGGACTCCGAATAATCTGCCGACGGCGGCGATGATCGATGCCGTGACGCCTGACAACCCGGTCTTCATCAATCGTTTAGACGGGCATATGTCGCTGGCAAATTCGCTGGCGATGAAGTTGGCAAAGGTTGATAAAAACACCAAAGATGTAGCGGGCGGCGAAATCGTCCGCGATGCCAATGGTAATCCGACCGGGATTTTTAAAGATAATGCAGCAGATTACATTTATCCTGCGATCCCGCCGATGTCTTTTGAGCAAAAAATGGAAGCCCTCGAAGCCGCTACTAATTACGCCGCTAGTTTAGGCGTGACCAGCGTCCAGGATATGTCAGCCGGAACGGATGTCGGCGTTTATCAGGAAATGTTGCGACTTGGGAAACTCAAAACACGGGTTTATGCGGTTTCGACTTTGAGCGATTGGCAGCGCTGGCAACGCACGGGGGTCCGCGCGGCTTTTGGTTCAGATTGGCTGCGGGTTGGCGGATTGAAAGGGTTTATTGATGGTAGCTTAGGTTCGACAACTGCCTGGTTTTACAAGCCTTATCTCGACGCACCGGATAAAGTCGGCTTGCCTTTGGACGAAATGTCCAATATTTCCAAATTTGCTTCAGGTGCAGACAAAGCTAATCTCCAAATAATGGTTCACGCCATCGGAGACCGTGCCAACGATGAAATTTTGAAGATTTTTGCACAAACGGCAAAGGAAAATGGCGCTCACGATAGACGTTTTCGGGTCGAACATGCCCAACATCTTTCGCCTGACGCGATCAAGAACTTTGGCAGCCAAAAAGTAATCGCTTCGATGCAGCCTTATCACGCGATTGACGATGGACGATGGGCTTTCAAGCGTTTGGATAATGAACGTTTAGCCGGCACCTACGCTTTTCGCAGCTTGATTGATAACGGAGCAGTCTTGGCGTTTGGAACGGATTGGTTTGTCGCACCGTTGAACCCCCTGTTTGGAATTTATGCGGCCGTCACCCGCCGCACTTTGGATGACAAAAACCCGAATGGTTGGCTCCCCAAACAAAAAATCACGGTCGAAGAAGCCGTCCGGGCTTACACCACTGGCTCGGCCTATGCAGAATTTCAAGAAGACGAAAAAGGCACCATCGCCAATAAAATGTTGGCTGATTTTGTAATTCTGTCGGACGATATTTTTACCATCAATCCAATAAACATTGAAAAAACAAAAGTTTTAACTACGATTGTGGCGGGTAAAGTCGTTTATCAAGCCAAATAATTTGATATAATTAAGGAAATTCTTTGAGGAGTATTTAAGTATGAAAAAATTCTTTATTTTAATAATTTTAAGTTTAGCTTTGACTGTCTTAAACTTTGCACAGGAATCTGTGAGCAAGCAGAAAGAAGCCAAGGCGGCGGCCGAACAAGCCAATATTGACGGCAAATCTAAATTTCCGCTCAAACGCGGCGCCATGAGCGGCAAAGCTAAAAAAGTCAGTTTAGCCAAGATTTTAGACACGCCTGAAAAATATTCGGGACAAAATGTGCTGGTCGAAGGCGTTCTGGTGCGGTCGTGTAAAATGGAAGGCTGTTGGTTTGAACTGGCACCGAGCAAGGAAGGCAAAACTATTCGCATCAAAATGAAAGACCACGGTTTTTTTATCCCGCTCAATTCGGGAGATCAAAACCTGAAAGTCAAAGCTGAAGGCGTTTTCAAAGTCAAAAATTTGACCAAGGCCGAAGTTGATCATTTGATCGAAGACGGCGGAAAATTTGATAAACGAAATGATGACGGAACCGTTACCGAAGTCTCTTTCCTGGCTTCGGGCCTTGAACTTCGCAAAGCAAGTAAGTAATTTTCCCCGAGGTCGTAAATTGCGAACCGTTAACTGTTTGCAATTTACGATTTTTCTTGTGCCTCGATCAGCAACCCTAATTTTTCCAGGTTTTCTTAATTGGATGGGCTTCGGTATTAAAGATCGTCTTTTTGAAATCCAATGTTTTCGGCGGCGAAAAGAGCAGATAGTAATACTTAAAGGTTTCTGCCAACAAAAAACTGTGCATATAATCACTTTTTTCTTTGCTGATAACGCTTTTCAAACCCGCATAGGCAACATCAGTTTTGCAGTATTTGACGGTATCCTCAAAAAAAGTTTTGGCCATCTGAACATATTTTTCATCGCCGGTGTAATGATAAAGATAGTAGGCTGATTCGATAATTTCGGGGCGGAGCGGATAACTGCCATGCACGACTTCCATCTTTTTGTAATCGAAAACTTCAGGTTCAATGGAGTGTTTTACCCACATTTTGTAACCCGAATCCTGCAGTCTTGTGGCTCGTTCTAAATCGCCACTCATCGCTAACACGGCCGGGAAAAACGCATCGAGTGCTCCAAAAGTGGTTGCTCCGCGTTTGCCCGTATTCATGTCGGCATGTCCGTACCAGAGTTCACCGCGAACCTCGTCCGCCAGGTATCTGTTGATGGCAACGATGGAATCTGCCCACATCTTTTTGCAATCGGCATCGTCAAATAAAATCGCGCATTTGAGCAAGTATTCGTAATAAGAATCAATCGCGCCGCTGACGTGGCTGTCAGTATTCGTCCATTTTCCGGTCTCGACGTTGATGTTGGTGCCGACTAAACCGATCGACGAACGGCGGTTATAAGTTTCAACCAAAGCACGTTTCGCTTTTTCAAAAAAAATCGGTTTATTGGTGAGTTTCGAGAGTGTGCCAAATTCAATCAAAAGCGTTCCCGTTTCTGCCGGATTAGAAATGGCGTCGCGCACTTTCCCCGTCTTGAGATTGACATACCGATATGGCATCCCCGTCGGCGAATCGAAAACAGGCAGCAGCCGATGGCCTAGATCTTCCGCCAACACCAGCAGTTTTTTATCGCCGGTCATTTGATAACTCGATAAAAGCCCGCCGAGAATACGAATCGTGATCTCAAAATTCTGGACATAAATATCTTTATCAAACGAAAGATTATCGGTGATATGTTTTCGGGTTTTGTTTGCCTCATTCTTAAAACCCAACAAATAGAGCGAATCCAGCGAATCAACCGGCGTCATCAAAAGAGTCTCGCCATACCAATCCTTGTAAGATTTGGACAACGGCTGTAAGTCATCGTGATTCCAGGCGTATCGCTTATAACCGCTCCAGGCGTGCCAGAATTCGGCTTTGACTTGATTGGCAAGTCGTTTTTTATCAATCTTTGGCGATGTTTGGGCAAAAGAATTTGAGATGGTTGATAACACCAAAACCATTAATAGCAGGGATACATTACGAGTTTTTTTTTCAAATTTATTCATCAATCACAACTTCCTGCTTTCTGGTCTGGCACCTCTCGGCTTTCCATTTTTTGCGAATGCCGGCAATCTCAATTTTCAATGTCCAAATGTATCAAAATAGCTTTTTCCGCTTCCTTCAATTTTTCGTTGCTAATATTGCCAAATTTCTTCTGAATCCGCAGCTTATCAATAGTACGAATTTGATTACACTTAGCTTTTGAGTCATTTATCAAATTTCCTTCGCCTTTCGGCAAGAAAACTTCAAATGGATAGATTTTTGAGGTAGTTGAGGTGATTGGCACAATTGAAACCGTGTCGGCGTGCTTGTTATTAATGTCGTTAGAAACAATCAAAACAGGTCTTTTTTTCGAGATTTCGCTTCCGATTGTCGGACTCAATTCTGCCAAATAGATTTCACCTTTCTTTATTTGGCTCATAAATTCTCAAAATCCGCAGTTTCAAATTCCTTGGTTAAAGCTAAATCTTCATTGGCAGTCGCTTGGTAGCCCTCTACTAAAAGTTGTTTTAGATTCTGATGCTTTTCGCGTTCTAGTTTTTCTTGAATCGCCTCCACAACAAATTCATCTTGTCGTTTTGCCAACGAACTCAAAACACCGAAAATTTCGTCTGGAATTGTTACTTGTAAAGTTCTCATAAAAGTAATCCTAACATAAAAACTACTCATCAATCACAACTTCCTGCTTTCTGGTCTTGCGCCTCTCGGCCTTCCATTTTTTACGCAACGCATTGACATCAAATTTCTCAGATTTTCCGTCACGCATATTCTCAACTTCGTGCTGAACTCGGGCGGCAATTAAACGATAGGCTTCATTTTTGGAAATGCCGTCGGTCATTTTAGCAAGTTCGTCATATTCCAGATAGCGGCCGACTTTGGCACCGATTTCGGCACCGAAGCTTTTGCGGGCGGGAATGGTCATGCCTTTTGGAAATGCTTCATAAGAGCCATGGACGTAAATTGGCAGAATTCCGATTTTGCAGGTTAACGCGAGATAACCGATAACAGGTTTGAATTCGGTAATTTCGCCGGTCGTACTCCGCGTCCCTTCCGGAAAAATCAGGGCGTTGTAACCGCCGTCGAGGTATTCGCGGACGAATCGGAGCGATTGCCTTAAATTTCCGGAACGGTCAATCGGAACCAGATTGGTAAAGTTTTCCATATAGGCCCGTTTGTATTTGGTATCAAACCAATAATCGGCGGCCGCTACGGCAACCGTTCTTTCAGCCACATCTTTGCCGAGGGCCTTTCTTACCAGTCCGGTATCGAGATGCGATTCGTGATTTGGAGCCACGATAAAATTTGTGTGCGGCGGCACATTTCCCTGTCCTTCGATGGTGGTGTTGAGGACTTGTTCGTAAAGCACATCGCCGACAAAATCAATCGCGACATTGCCGATTCGTTTGAGAATGCCGGGAACATAGATTTCATCCGCAACTTGGCTTTTGGACTCAACTTCCGGGGCTTCAATGCGTTTTGATTTATCAATGCGCTCGACCACGGCGATCAGTTCGCGTAAATCCTGAACCTCATTCAAAGTGTCGGGCGACACTAATTTCCCTCCGGCGTCTTCGATTGCCGAGGCCAATTCGACATACATCAGACTGTCGAAGCCAAAATCGCTGAATCTGGAATCTATCGAAACCTCCGAGCGCGGACGATTTGCCACGGTGGCCACAATTTCGCAGAGCCAGGCCACATTTCCATCAGGTTTTCTGTCCGACTTAAACCTATTATCACCTTTAGTTTTAGTTTCCAGCCGTTGCAGTTCTTCGATTACTTCGCGGCGTTTTACTTTGCGCGTCGCAGTTCTCGGCAATTCAAACGGAGTCAGGTGCATAACTTTAACTCGTTTGAAAAAGGGGAGAGTTTGTGAAACTTCGCGGAAATGGGTCTCAATTTTGCGATTTACCTCGGCCCGGGCCAGGGTAATATCAAATTCGTAATCGGCCACCACCAGACACGCGATTTTTTCGCCGCCGTTTTCGTCCACTAGGCCGACTACGCTTAACTCTTTGATAAATTTAGATTTGCTGTAAAGCTCTTCAACTTCATCCGGGTAAATATTTTTGCCGTTACTGTCAATGATGATGTCCTTAGATCGGCCGACAATGGTTAAATTTCCATCATCGTCAATTTTTCCGAGGTCGCCGGTGCGTAACCAACGGTCGTGCAAAATCTGTTTGGTAGCCTCTTCGTTATTGAAATATCCGACCATCACGTTTTGACCGCGGGCCAAAATTTCGCCGACACCATTTTCGTCTGCGTCTTCGATTTTAACCTCCACGCCGGGTAAATTTTTGCCCACCGATCCTTTATTTAGTTTGTTTTGCGGTCTGGTAAAAGTTAAAACCGGCGAAGATTCGGTTAATCCATAGCCTTCGAGAATAGTAAAACCTAATCCGTGCAAATCTTTTTGCACTTTTTCCGATAAGGCCGAACCACCCGAGATCAGATAGCGCATTCGTCCGCCAAAGCGTTCATGAATCGGGAAAAAGATAATCGGTCCGAGATTAAACGGTGTGTGATCCCGGAGCCAGCTATTGAAATCAATAATGTTATCAGCCAAATCGGCAAACCAATCCCCCTGGTCACGAAAACGGGTTTTGATCCGGCGATGGAGCATTTCCCACAAAGCCGGAACCCCGACCATTCCCGTCACTAATCCGTTTTCCAACGCTTTAGCGAGTTCATCGCCGTTCAATTCATCTAAATAGGTAATCTGCGTTCCATTGGTGAATGGAGTCAGAAATCCGGCCGAAAATTCAAACGTGTGATGGAGCGGAAGAACTGAAAGAACACCGTCGGTAATGCTCATTTCCAGCACCGAACTGAGCATCGAGACCATATTAACGAAATTTTTGTGCGACAGCATCACGGCTTTCGGCGTTCCGGTCGTGCCGCTCGTGAAGATCAAACTGGCGACTGTGTTGGCCGATATTTTTGCCGGAAGTTTGGCCAGTCGCTTCGCTTCATCAATCTCGGTCGGCATTTCAAAAACCTCATCAAAAACGTAAATCGGAACCTTAGTGAGATCTTTTAAATTTGGATTTTCGTCAAAAAGCCGGGGCGAAATCAGAATTGCGGACGCTTCGCCGGCTTCGGCATATTTTGCCACCTCCTCGGCATTAAGACTTGGGTCTAAGGGAATGGCGGTCGCGCCGGCCTTTAAGATTCCGAAATAAGACAACCCCCATTCAGGCATATTGTTGGAAAACAGGACGACTTTTTGATGTGGTTCGACTCCCTTTTCGGCCAAAAATCCGGCCACCCGATAGACTAATTCTTTGGCGTCTTCGTAGGTGTATTGTTCTTTTTTACCAGAGCGTTCGATTCGCATCGAAACCCGGGTCGGAAAACGTTTGACCGCAGTTTCAAACATATCAACCAGATCTTTGTAAGTATGAACACGCTTTTCGATAACATTGTCCAGTTCTTCTTCGAGAGTTGGCAAAACCCATTTTCGCATCCCCGGAAAATGGACGTTCAGCCAATAGTCATACCAATCTAGTTTTTCCGGCGTCCACGGCAAAAGACTTTTCTCGCTTGATTTCACCAAATTCATCAGAGCACGTGTATTATCAGCTCGATAATGATACTCATTGTCAATCATAAACGGTTTGAACATCTCAAACGCTTGCTTAGTTTCTTCGGTCGTCCGTTCAAAGTCCGCTACCGATTTTTTAACATCACTGACAATATCGCCAATCCGTCCGCCGCCCCAGCGCGGGGTCGCTTTATCCAGCCAGCCGGTGGCTTTTTTCGCCAAATTATTAAGCATCGGAGCGGAAAAAGTTTCGTAATTTTTTTGGGTGACAGTGGTCGTTTCGATCATTCCCGAAATACGATTAACCAGTTTGTTGCCCGTCTCTTTTTCTTTGAAATGCTGGCGTTTATAAAGTCCGACCAGTCCAACGATCCGCTTCATATCATTCGGATTGACATCGCCCGAACAGGCCTGGAAAACCAGCGGCGGTTTATCGTCAACCAGAGCATTCATGGCAGCCCCGAGCATGGCGCCGGCCACCATATCAACCGGAATAATGTCCAAAACTAGTTTTTCATTAACCGGAATCACCGGTTGCCCACGGAGCGCGATTAAAATTAGAGGTGCCGTCGTCGTAAATCCTTCGTTCCAACCCGGAAATGGATAGCTGAGCGACGATTCAACGATTGACGGGCGCACCAATACTTTGACAATGTCGTCCTGTTTGGCCACGATTTGCTCGGCTAAACTCTTGGAATAAGTATAGATATTCGTCCAGCCCCAGTAATCGGCCCGGGCATTGCCGAGTTCAGTGGTGCGTTCGCGAATCCACATTTTGCGTTCGCGGAACATTGCCGATTTTATCTCTGATTCATCATCGGGATCGCGCCCTTCTTCGATAAAACGTTGACGGGCAAATTCGCGAAACTTAGCGATTTGAGTCGCATCTTCGGCTTCCTGGCGGGCTTGTTCGGAAAGTCGGGCACAATCTTTGACTTCCTGGTCAACATCAAAAGTCGTCCCTTTAAGTTCTTCTTTTTTCGGGAAATAACCAACTACCGGCTCGTTTTCCCAAATCGACCCGCTCCGTTTGCCGGCCACAAAACAGGTCGAAACATGAACTAAGGTCGGACGTTTCATCAACCGGGCGAGATTTAAAACATTTTTAGTCCCAACGACATTTGTCCTGAGAGCTGATTCAAGCGGCGGATTAAACGTCACGTTACCCGCCGAATTGATAATGATGTCGCAATCGGACATAATCTCGCGGGCTTCCGCTTCGTCCATGCCCAAAAACTCACTCGACACATCGCCGTTGACAGGAATCAGTTTCTCGCGGATGAATTCCTCAAATTTGCTGCCGTATTTTTCCCGCAGCGGATCAAAGGTCGGCGAAGGCACCACCGTATCCCAAAAGCGATTCAGCGTTTCCTGTTTATCCCTCGCCCTGACGGTCGCGTAAACCTTGCCGATATTCGGAAAATTGTGCAGTAACATCGAAAGCGTGACTTTGCCCACAAAACCCGTGCCGCCGATAAAAAATATCTTCTTGTTATTAAAAATTTCTGTCGGTGATAATTTCATTATCTTAAAATCTAATCTTCTATAATTGCTTCAACCGGACAAACGAAAACTACCTTTCTGACGGCTTTTAAGTCGGCTGATGAAGCATCGTAATTTCAGCGTTTCTACTATCCGCATTGATCCTGGTTACCAAAATTCCCATCTGATATTGCCCAGCCGATCTGACCTTTTCGATTCTTAATTTTCACCCACCAGACTGATTTCGGTCGGGTCAATATCTTCAGTCCATCGGTGAAGGCATCTTCGTCAAAAACCTTCCCTTTATACCAAAAACGGTAGTAACCTTCTCCCAGATACGTCAGAATTTGCAGCGTTTCGCCTTTCTTTACTTTTACTTCTGAATTTAAGAGTGTCTGACTTTTCGAGACTCTGACCTTTCCGGCAACTGACGTAATGACGACCCCTGTCACACCGCTTACTTTCTCGCCTTTCTTTAGTTTGAAAGCAATCGGGGAGCCGGCTTTCATAATTTTGAAAACGGTAATCGGTTTTGTCGCCAACCAATCCCGGTAAGTGCAGCATTCAAAAGGACAAGCACCAACATCCCGGTACGGTAATTTGGGTTGGGCAAGTGATTGGATATTAAGAATAAAACCTATGACAAATCCAAATAGAACAAAATATTTTTTTGACATAATTTCACCTTGCTTTTTATTTCTTCACCTCGTCAAAAGCCATCACCCACAAAATGCCCAAGATACGTTCCAAATCTTCTCGAATATCGAATGAAACAGTTTCGATAAGTGCTTCATCACCTTCGAGCATCAGAAATCGCCAAACATCGCCGGTGGTTACAGTTCCATAGACTCGTTCGATTGGTTTTCCTTCACGTTCGTTAAAAATTCGAGCGGCAATCATTTCGGCAAAACATTGGTCGTAGCCTTTTTCAAAATCTTGGCGTTTGGCTTCAACCGCAATTATAACGGGCGATTCCAACACTTTTTGATAGGTTGAGCGTGAAACCAAAAAATCACACGCCCCGGTTAATTTCAGTTTCTTATCAACATTAAATTCGATACCCGAAAAGATACTGATTTTTTCTTCTGCTTGTCGGCGTAATTCTAAAAATACAGGTGCAATGATAAATTCGGAACGTGCTTTCTCCGTATTTTGAGCAAGTGCAAACTCAATTGTTTCATGCAGATAGTCCTTTAACCAATCATTCACGGCTCTCGGTTTTGTTTGCGAGAACAATTTTTCCATAAAAATTTGTTCAATCCCAAACTGTTGTTTCAGTTCTTTCGCTGTAAATTTTGAATATGACATAACTAACTCTTTTTCACCTCATCAAAAGTCATTGCCCACAAAATGCCCAGGATGCGTTCCAGATCTTCTCGAATATCGAATGAAACGGTTTCGATAAGTGCCTGGTCGCCTTCAAGTATTAGAAACTGCCAAACATTTCCGGTTGTCACAGTTCCGTAAACTCGTTCGATTGGGTTTCCTTCGCGTTCGTTAAAAATCCGAGCAGCAATCATTTCAGCGATACATTGAACATACCCTTTTTCAAAATCTTGACGTTTGGCTTCGATTGCAATGACGACCGGCGATTTCAAATAACCTTGATAAGCGGAGCGTGAGACTAAGAAATCACAAGCCCCGGTTAATTTCAGTTTTTTGTCAACATTAAAATCCACGCCGGAAAAAATACTGATTTTTTCTTCGGCTTGCCTGCGTAACTCTAAGAAAACAGGGGCGATAATAAATTCAGAACGTGCTTTTTCGGTATTTTGCAACAGAGCAAACTCAACCGATTGAGCCAGCGTTTGAAGCAACAAATCGCTGGCTTTTCTTTTTGGTAAATTTGTGAACAGATGCTCCTGAAAACTTGGGCTAATACCAAAAGTTTGATTCAATTCTTTTAATGTAAATTTTGAATATGACATAACTTAACTCCTGTTTATCTCGTCAAAAGTCATCGCCCACAAAATGCCCAGGATGCGTTCCAGATCTTCTCGAATATCAAATGAAACGGTTTCGATAAGTGCTTGGTTATTTTCGAGTATCAGAAAACGCCAGACATCGCCGGTGGTGACAGTTCCATAAACTCTTTCGGTCGGTTTTCCTTCGCGTTCATTAAAAATTCGGATGGCAATCATTTCGGCTAAACATTGGACATACCCTTTTTCAAAGTCTTGGCGTTTAGCTTCAACCGCAACCATCACAGGCGATTCCAACACCGATTGGTAAGCGGATTGTGAGATGAGAAAATCACAAGCCCCGGTTAACTTAAGGGCTTTGTCAACATTGAATTCAACGCCGGAAAAAATGCTGATTTGTTCTTTAGCTTGTTTGCGTAATTCAAAAAAAACAGGGGCAATAATATATTCAGAGCGAGCTTTTTCAGTATTTTGAGCAAGTGCAAACTCAATCATTCCCGAAAGCGTAACTTTTAACCAATCACTGACTTCTCTCGGTTTAGTTTCAGAGAATACTCTCTCTTGAAATTTTTGTTCCACACCAAAATCTTGCTTTAAATCTTTTAATGTAAATTTTGAATAAGACATCACAAAACCTCCGTTTGTTTTATTCTACGCCTAATCCGTCACACTACACAGCCCAATCACAGGCTGATGAAGCATCGTAATCTCCGCATTTCTGCCCATAAAACTCCTCGCCATGGCAATGGCTTCGGTCAGATTATCTGCCCGTTCCCAGCCGAGCATCTCGGGGACGTGGGCATTTTCCGCCCCGGCGGCGATTACTTTTCCGCAATGTTGTCGGCCATTTTCGCCCCAATACCACATAAAAAACGGATGCGCGCCGTGATAGGCGTTGCCGCGCCGATACATTTCGACATAGCTCGGATTCGACGCAAATTCGCGTTCGTATTTTTCCCTGAGATAAAAAGCATCCCGCGATTCAGGCAGTAAACGATGGAAAAATTCGATGTAGCTCGGATGAAAATTATGGTCAAATTCATCGAAACACGGATGTGTCAAAATCATCACCCCGCCTTTTCTGAGCAGGGGTTTGTTGCGATACATATTAAAGTGATAACCCATCGCCATCACTTGGACTAACAAAGGATTTAAGGCCGAATAGACGTTATACGGCGAAATATCGGGAATGCCGGTTATCAGAATATCGCACTGCCCTTTGACCGGAATTTCGTATTGCTGATAATTTTTTTCTAAGATCTTATCGTGGACGAGTTCGGTTTCGCCGGCAAAACAGGCGATCATATCGTATTGAGCCGGAATCGCATGCAGCATTTTGCGCCGTGCCGCCCGCGGTAATTTGGAAAACGTCCGGCGCATGGCTTCCCATTTCATCCGGTCGGCAAAGGTAAATTCGTCCTCGTTGCGGGTCAAAATATCAAATCCGTCACTGAACATTTTGTTATTCAAAGCAGTTTCGATATGAAAAACGTTGCAATGTTCGTCAACTAATTTTCCTAATCTGACGACTTTATGATTCAGTTCCGAAGCCGGCGGATCCATATAACTATGTGAATCGCGAATGGTTTGCGGTTCATGGTGCGCCCGCAAAGATTCATAATCGCACAAGCCGACCGCCACCGATTTATGTCCGCCGTCCATCGGCACCAGATTGATGTTCAAATAAATCAAAATGTCCGATTCGGCCGCCCGGCGATTGATTCTGAGCGGCTCGTTATGTCTGGTATAACCCAGAGTTACCAGATTATCATCGTCCTCGGCATCGTGATTGTAATAGCGGTCAGGATAAAAAGCATTGTGGATCTTTGAGCCGACCATCCGCTTCATTTCCCATTCCGTCATCTTGCGATGCAGAGAATTAGCGATAATCAGATGAATGTCGTCCACCCCGTTGGCATAACACATATCCAGCACAACTTCGAGCATCGTTTGCCGCAGATCCGGCGTGGCCATCGGCGGCAACGGCAGCGAAATATCGTCCATCGCAATCGTGATCTTCATTCCCGGTTCGAGTTGAGCATAAAGCGGTTTGGCGTCCAATGGATGATTGATTGCGTACCGAATCGCCGCTTCCCGATTCGGCAATCCCTGAATCGGCGGATTCGGATAAATGACCCGCGTCCCGATCGGAATATCTTCCAAAATAAAATCCTCGCCAAACGGCATAATCCGCGGTGCCGAGTCTTTGTCAATATACACGACCGATTCGTGTGTTTTACGTCTAAGTTGTAGTGCCATAAAAAATTACCAATGTTTGTTAATCAATTCTTCTAATCCGTCTCTGTCAATCAACTCAATATTATTTGACTTAGCGAGTTCAAGGGCTGAGGACGTAAAATAATTGTTTGTGATAACCATTCCTTTTTGTGCCTGATAAAGACTGATTGCCGCCATAATTTCCTGAACGGCTTTATTGCCGACTTTTCCGCCAAAACGCTTTGCTTGGATTACTTTCTTCTCACCAAATTTAACGACAACTAAATCTGCGCCTTGGTCACCTGACAGTTTAGTTTGCTCCACTTGATAACCCTTTTTTGAAAACAAATCCTTTAAAAACGACTCGAACTCATAACCATCCAAACCATCTAAATCAGCGAGTGCAGGATTTTGACCGTCATCACTCAGTAGTTGCTTCTCGAAGATTTCCAATTCAATTTCTCTCTCAATCCTTCTAACTTCTTTTTTCAACTCTCCTGGATTGTTTTCAAACAAATCAAATAAATCTTTTTCTTCAATAATTCCCTTGAGAACCTCAAACATTTCACCGTCGTCAGGTCGATAAAAGCTCAAATAAACTTTAATAATGTCTCTAACTTCACTTGGATTTTCACTAATAATTTTGGATTTTGCATCACGGTATTTCTGTTGATCAACCGCAAAATCTAAAATATCTTTTATCTGTTTAGATGAGAATATAAAGCCCTGCCTATTTAACAAGTCTTGTAATTTCGCCAATTCACTTGACTTAGGATTTTCGCCATATTTTTTGGCAAATTGAATAATAAATGTATATTTTTCGCTATTAGACAGGCGCATTAATTCGGCTTCAAATATCTCTTGTTCTTTCCGTTCATTCGCTTTAGCTTCTTCAATTTCTTTTTGCTCTTTTACCTTTTCTTCGTCAATTCGTCGCTCCAATTCCTCCATAGAAATCAAAATAGTTCCGTTTTTGGTAAGTGTAACTTCTCCACTAATAAATCCTTCCCGCACCATCACTTGCCACAACTTTTCGGCACTATCACTATCACAAGGCAAAAATGTTGAGAGCGCAGAAATAGAAGTAACTCCTTGGTTAAGAAAAATGAGTAACGCCTCGTTTATGAGACGAGGGTTTTCGAGTATTGGAACTGGATTTTTTTTTTCCTCATCCTTTTTTCGCTGCCTTTCAGATGCACACCATCCGAAAAATTCTTTAAATTCAAATGGCGACAAAGTTGATACAAATTCTTTGACTTGTTTTAAACTCATTCGCATTAATCTACTCTCCGTAAGCACTCAAAAGCAGTTTCCCTTCATAATCAATCAAACCAAGTTTCACACGGTCAAGCCAGCCTTGTCTGCCTAAAACATTGCGGGTAAATGATTCATCTTTGGCAAAACAAACTCTTGAATAAGTTTCAATTTCCAAAACCGATAACGTAACATCGTGCACGTATGCGTCAAAGCCTCCTGCTGCTGTAACAAAATGAATAAGCTCTCCACTTTCTACTTCTATGCCTAATCGTTCAGCGTGTTTGCGTTCAAAAACACAATGAGTCGCCCCCGTATCAACTTTTGCTTCAAAATCAACTTCCTTTCCATCGCTTTGAAGTATCACCAAAACGGTAATGCCGGTTTTCAAAGTGTTGTATTCAAGAACTTTGTCAAAAGTAACGGTTTCCACTATTACCAGCCTCCCAGATAAAATTCCGGTTCTTCGACAATATGATGAAGAAAAGGTGACTTGATTCCTTGTTCGATTGCCTTTCGATGCACTTCCAAAGCATCTGCTCCGTGTGCAATCAATAGGTCGCCTTCCAGACAAACCCATTGATTAATATATTCTTGGCTATGTTCATCAAGCCATTTTCGTGCTTTTTTATATCGTTCAAGTCGCCAATCGGACTTTGCCTTTTTTTCACGCTTGATGTTTTCTTCTTCGTCAAGAATTTCACGCACTTTGGTCAAATCTTCGAGAGGTAATGCACGAATCATACTTGTCACTTGCTCAATATTTGTTTGCATAAAATTTCTCCCTCTTAACTAATCTTCATTATTCATTAAACTTGTAGTAAGTAAGCACTTACTTACTTTAACAATCAAGCCTAAAGTAACAAGTTAAACCTTTATGACAAAAATGGCAAATGATTTGAAAGACTACTTCATCTTGAGAATCGCCCAATTATGTTGGAGAGCGACTTGTTTTAAGCGGAAATCTGGATTAATGGCGGCGGGGTGTCCAACGATCGAAAGCATGGGGAGATCTGAAATGCTGTCGGTATAGGCGTAAGAATCCGAGAGAGAAATATTATTTTTCTCGGCGTATTCGCGAATCCAGGCGGCCTTGGTGGCTGAGGCCATAACGGGAGGTAAAACTCGCCCTGTGGCGTAGCCTTTGACGAACTCCAATCGGTTAGCGACATAATCATCAATGCCGAGGTAATCCATCAGTTTTTCAATCGAAAAATCGAGGGCGCCGGTCAAAACGACCTGGCGATGACCATTTTTCTTTGATTGACGGATTAAATCAAAAGAGCCGTCATAGATAGCGGGCTTGAGTGTTTTTTCAAACAGTTCGTCGGCAAAAAATCGTAAACGGTCATAAGATTCGCCTTTGTAGCTTTGGAAAAAAACTTCGTTAAAAACATTGCGGCTATAAATATCTGTGACCGCAAAAAACGGTAATTTTGCCAGAGTAAGCGCACTTTTTTTAATAGTTGGAAATAATCCTTGTTGCCGTTGGGCATAAAAACCAAGCGTATGCACGAGGTTGGTGCTGACCAAAGTTCCTTCTAAATCATAAAAAGCCGCCGCGTTTTGTCTTTCTTTCATTGTTAGAAATCGTAAATTGAAGTAAATTATCG
>JANOEF010000561.1:0-5804 GCA_031413075.1 Acidobacteriota bacterium
TGCGGCGGAATGCTCGAAGCCGGAATCGGGCGGGCTCATAACATTGCGATGTCAACCCTGAGCGGTTTTACTTTGCCCGGAGATGTTTCTGCCTCTGCCAGATATTGGAAAGAAGATATTATCGAACCCGAAGTTCTGGTCAGTCCGCAGGGGACGATCAAAGCCCCCACCACTCCCGGTATCGGATATGAGGTTAAAGAATCTTTGATCGAAAAACTGACCATAAAACATGAAACGATTTTGCCGGCTTAATCCTACTTTGCCGGATAACCTTTTGAGCCTGACAAAATAGTTTTGGCGGTTAATTTCCCGCAGACGCCGCAACCATTCATCAAACCTCATTTGATCCCGCCACCAAGGTTGGAAAATAATGGCAGAAATGCTATAACAAAATTCATCAGTTCTGAAGGGCATAGTCAAATTTTCTATTTCTCGATTTTAGACCTCAAAACGAATTAAACAGGTCAGCAAAAGTTTTACGACATTTTGAAAAATCAAGAAAAGTTTGTAAATAGCTGATTAACTTGGGTTTTGGGGTTTTCTTCATTGTCCATTGTCCATTGTTAATTGTTAATTGTGCATTGGTGCTTAGTCTGGCGGACGGTTTTTGCAAATTTCACACGATGGACATCGTCGAGCGAAAAGATGAACCCTGAAAAGTGGCGAAAAATAAAAGAGATCTTTAATCAGGCGGTTGAAATTGAAACTGCCGAACGGGCTTCGTATCTTGATTCCGTTTGCCCGGATGATGCAGAAATTCGTGGTGAATTAGAGAAACTACTGGCCGAAGACACCAAAGACGAAACGCTTTTTGACCCTTTTATTGAGCCGATTTCGTTTGCTGAGGCAATCGTTCCGTCCGGGAACATGGTTGGTAAATATCAAATTATCAAGGAAATCGGCGAAGGCGGGATGGGGGCGGTTTATTTGGCGCAACGAAGCGATCTGGGCAGCAAAGCCGCGCTCAAAATTGTCAAAAAAGGAATGGACACGGCGGATCTCCTGCGCCGCTTTGAGACCGAGCAAAAGATTCTGGCCAATCTCGCCCATCCCAATATTGCCCGTTTGCTCGATAACGGCACGACCGAAACCGGATTGCCATATTATGTGATGGAATATGTCGAGGGCGAAACACTTTTGAAATATGTCAACGCCGGTCAAGTTGCCGTTCGGGAACGCCTCGAAATCTTTCGCAAAATTTGTTCGGCCGTTCAATTTGCACATAGTCATTTGGTAGTTCATCGGGATTTGAAACCTTCAAACATCTTGATTACTAAAGATAACGAGCCGAAATTACTCGATTTCGGGATTGCCAAAGTGTTGAATCCCGAACAAAGCGAAATTAAAGGAACCGCCACGCTT
Source organism: Acidobacteriota bacterium (assembly GCA_031413075.1). Lineage (GTDB taxonomy): Bacteria > Acidobacteriota > Blastocatellia > Pyrinomonadales > Pyrinomonadaceae > JAIBCC01. The sequence goes on from JANOEF010000561.1 coordinate 1,363, forward strand.
TTGGGGATGATGACCCCGAATTATGCGTCACCGGAACAACTTCGCGGCGAAACGGTAACGACGGCCTCGGATATTTATTCGCTTGGCGTAATTCTCTACGAACTGATGACCGGGACGCTGCCGTTTAATTTGAAACAATACACACTCATTGAAATGATGCAGGTTGTTTCGACAACCGAGCCGCAAACTCCGAGTCAGGTGGTTAATCGAGTTGACGCTAATCAACATTTTATTTCCCAGCTGAAAGGAGATTTAGACAATATTATTTTAAAATCTCTCAAGAAAGAACATGACCGACGTTATCTTTCCGCCGAACAGTTGAGCGAAGATATTGGACGGCATCTCAACGGTTTACCGGTGCGTGCCCGTCCTGATACTTTTGGCTATCGCGCCTCGAAATTTGTCAGACGCAATAAATTAGGGGTCGTGGGCGCGGCTTTGATTTTTCTTTCTTTGGTTGGCGGCATTATCGGGACGACCTATCAGGCTCAGGTGGCGGGGCGTGAGCGCGAAAAAGCTGAAAAACGCTTTGACGATTTGCGGCAGATCAGCAATCGGCTCATTTTCAAATATAACGAGGCAATTTCAAATTTGCCGGGCGCGACCTCAACCCGGGCCATGTTTGTCCAGGAAGCCACCCAGTTTTTAGATAGTCTGGCGGACGAACAATCCAGTGATGAAAAACTCCAATTGGAACTGGCTCAAGCCTATTTGAAAGTTGGGGATTTGCAGAAGGAAATTTCTTCCTTTGATTCCGAAGAGACTTTGCGAACCTATCAAAAGTCGCTCGATCTGTCCGAAAAACTTTATCAGGTTTCTCAGTCACAGTTTGAAACGAAAAGTGTTTATGCTTCTGCCTTGCAAAATGTCGGCGCGTTGCAAAGCGCGAAAAATTTGAACGATACCGCCCAAACTAATTTACAAAAAGCGGTGTCTATCCGGGAAATGATTCAACAGGACGACCCGGATAATTCTGAAAACCGGTTTGCGTTGGTCGAGTCATATTTGGCACTGGGTAATTTTTATGTTTTGAATAAAGCCGAATCAGCGGCAGAGTTTTTTCAAAAGGCTTTGAATCTCAGCGAAAAACTTGTCAATGATCCGACTGCCGCCAGCCGCGAATGGCGCCTTTTTGCTCAAACCAATCAAATTCTGGCAACGATTGAGACTCCGCCCAAAGCCGTCATTTTGCAGAATCAGGCGATTGAATATTTGATCCGGGTTTTGGATAACAAACCAAACAGTATCAAAGCCAAAGAAGAGTTCGGGAAAGCACTTTTACAACGAGCCAACATCTACAAATTACTAAATAAATCTGATTTGTCCGCCAAAGACACCCGGCAATCCTCCCAGATTTTTGAAAACCTTTTGCAATCCGACTCTAAAAATGAAGCTTTGAAAAAGCTCTTGTCAGAAGCCCGGGGTGAAAATATATCTAAAAGCAAACTCCCGGCCACCCGAGAAAACGAGACCATTAAAGACGATATTTTTAAATAAAGTAATGACTCCCGGCGGGAGTTTTAAGTATTTTTTTGCCCAAACCCTTGACATCTTTTTAAAATCCGCTCATACTGCTTTCGTTCCTCGACCAATACCTTACAAACACCGAAAAATTGATCAAGGACGCTCTAACAAAAACTAAAAATTTAGGAGAATACCAAATATGAAAAAGACTATTTTTTGTCTTTCAATCATGCTCTCACTGTGCGTATTCACAAACGCTCAGTCCACCACCACCGATCAACCTCAGAGTCAGACAATCTCTGCTGCGAAACCTAAAAGAACTGTCTTTCGGGCTACTAAAGACCAAATTTTAGAGGCGCAAAAAATACTCAAGGTGTCCGAAACCGGCAAACTCAGTCAAGCGGATAAACTTGCCCTAAAGGCATATCAAACCGCCAACGGGTTAAAGCCCAACGGGTCATTAAATCGGGCGACGCTCGAAAAAATGGGTATTTCGCTGACCGATAAACAAAAGGATATTCCGGTTGACCCGAAATCTTTTGCTTCAGCCAAATCCGCTCCCTCGAAAAGAGGACCGGTGTTTAAGGCGACCAAAGACCAGGTCATGCAGGCCCAAAAGCTGATCAACGTCGGAACGACCGGGAAACTTAGCAAAGAAGACCGCGAGGCTCTGAAAACTTACCAAACTGAAAATGGGTTAAAAGTAACGGGAACGCTCAATAAAGTGACGCTCGAAAAAATGAGCATCGAACTCACCGATAAACAAAAGCAAATGTGACACCATGTTGCTTCGTTAGCGAGGTGGTTGGATAAACTTAATCTAATCAAAAGTTTAGCAGAAACAACCACCCCGCCCTTCGGGCACCCCTCCTTCGAAATGAGGGGAGCTTTTAGTCTCATATTTTTAACTTAACCTGGTATAAAATACTTTGGATTAAACAATTGCTGAGGGCAGAAGGTAAAATCTTTCTGCCTTTTTTGGTTCAAAAACTATTGATGACGGTGACTCCGGTGCCATTGAAATTATTCATATTTACCAGTTCTTCAGTTGCTTCGGCTAACGAAACAGTTTTGCCGATCAATTTTTGCGGGTGCAGTTTTCCCGAGGCAATCATTTCGAGCATTTCCGGATATTGATGGGCCTGCATCCCGTGGCTTCCGATTATTTCAAGTTCCCGGGCAATGACCAAGTCCATCGGAATTGGCGGATGACGATCTTCGGCTTCCAGAATTCCGACCTGGATATGTTTGCCCCGTTTTCTGAGATTGGCAATAGAATTAAAACAGGTATCTGGATTTCCGAGGGCGTCGAGCGAAACGTGCGCGCCGCCTTTCGTGATTTCTTTGACGGCTTCGATGGTTTGAGCAACTGTTTTGGAATTAATGGTCGCAACCGCTCCGATGGTTTTAGCAAATTCAAGTTTTTTGTCCGAAATATCAATCGCGACGACATTTGCCCCCAGAGCATTGGCAATCATAATGGCCGAAAGTCCGACTCCGCCGCAGCCGTGAACCGCAACCCATTGTCCGCCGGAAACTTTTCCCTGTTCAACTATGGCTCGAAATGAAGTGATAAACCGGCATCCGAGCGATGAAGCAGTCACAAAATCAATTTCAACGGGTAAGCGGACGAGGTTGGTATCGGCATATTCAATCGCCACATATTCGGCAAATGCGCCCCAGTGAGTAAATCCGGGTTGAAATTGAAAATCGCAAACCTGATGATTTCCCGACGCACATTGTGCACATCTGCCGCATCCCCCGACAAACGGCAGCGTTACCCGATCACCTTTTTGCCAGAGTCTGACCTCACTTCCAACTTCGGCCACGACACCCGCCAGTTCGTGTCCGGGAACGTGGGGAAGTTTGATGTCCGAATCGTTCCCCATCCAGCCGTGCCAGTCACTGCGGCAAATTCCGGTCGCTCCGACCCTTAAAACAACGCCGGTTTGGGACGGAACCGGACTTGGAACATCTTTTATTGATAACGGCTGCTGAAATTCTTCGTAGATGGCGGCTCTCATTCTTATCCTTTATTCATGCATTAAAAAAAACTTTCTCCGCCTGCTGATAAACTTCTAAGAAAGTTGGCTTCAAGCGCCTAAAGTCCTAAATTAAAAAGATCGCATCCGAATAGAAGTGCACATTACTTTATGCCGAAAAGTTGAGTTTATTTTTTCGGCGAAATTTTCCAGAGTTTGCCGTCCTTTTCGTCGGTCACGATATACAAGGCGCCGTCGGGACCCTGGCGAACATCGCGGATTCTGTTTCCGCGGTCTGTCAGCAGATGTTCTTCGCCGATGACCCGGTTGTTTTTCACCACCAACCGCACCAGTCGTTGCGAAGCCAACCCGCCGATAAAAATATTTCCCCGCCATTCAGGAAAAGCCTTGCCCGTATAAAATTCCATTCCCGAAGGGGCAATGACTGGATCCCAATAATAGACGGGCTGTTCGTAGCCTTGGCTGGCGGCGATGTCGCCCGGGATGGGGTCACCCGAATATTCCTCGCCGTAGCTGATGACCGGCCAACCGTAATTTTTTCCTTTTTCGACCAGATTGAGTTCATCGCCGCCCCGTGCGCCGTGTTCCACTGTCCAGAGTTGACCTTTGTCGTCAAAGACCGCTGATTGAATATTGCGGTGTCCGATGTCCCAAATTTCGGGCAAGGCGTCGGCTTGTTTGACAAAAGGGTTATCGAGCGGCACCGTGCCGTCAGGGTTAAGGCGGATGACTTTGCCGTTATGACTGCTCAACTGTTGGGCGAGCGGGCGCATTTTAGTTCGATCAAAACGATCTCCGGTAGTGATATACAATTTTCCGTCGCGTCCAAAAGCCAGGCAAGGGCGAGGAGCACGGCGCTCCGGAGCGGCCCGAATTGCTGCGGAAGGCCATCATTACATCGGCCGTCGCGGCCGTGCTCTGGTTGGGGTTCTACGCGCTGCATTGGAGCGACGTCTTCAGTTTCCGGAGGCTGGT
>JANOEF010000562.1:0-7364 GCA_031413075.1 Acidobacteriota bacterium
GCCCAGGATACGCCCGGCTGAATCGGTGATAGGCACCAGTCCCGTAATGTCCGTCCCGGTCATGACCTCTTTCGGCACCAACGAAAAAGCGTAGGTGAAAGCCTCATTTGAACCGATTCCCTGTAAAAAAACAAAAACCAAGATGTTAAGCGCGATTATGATATAGGTCACAAAAGGCACAATACGAATTTCTGAATTATCATCGGAAATTGGAAACATAGTTTATTCTCCCAAAATTTTATCTACTTCAATTTCTAAATTGGGGACAGTTTCGGATTTTACGACCTTGCCTTTTTTGTAAATTTTAACTATTTGATAAATGTCATCGCCTAGTTTTGTATGCACCTCAACAATATTTTTGATTAAATTTACAATCCAAACCTCTTGAATTTTCGATTCGGCGTAAAGCGAAAGTTTTGTTTCACGGTCGTATTTCAAGGTTGAATCGGAAACCTCAATAATCAGCAGGGTTTCATTAGGTCGCGGATGTCGCTTTCCATCGTATTTGGTCAAATCAGCCAAAACAAAATCCGGCTCAGGTTCGTGGTATTCGGCTAAACGGATAGGGTTTTGAATACTAACCAAAATTTCGTCAGAAACATTTTTAATCAAAAGTTTTGACAAATTATTTACAACGGATGCGTGTTTATCTCCGATTGGCATTTTTCTAATTAATTCTCCATCAATGATTTCCGCCTTTTCGTAATCGTGCAACATGCCAAGGTCAATCAGTTTGTAATACTCATCAACCTTGAACCTCAGCGGAACTTTTTGGGGCATTAAATTAGTTTGCGGCATCATAGTTTTTACCTCTCAGACATTTTATCATTTTTCATCCAACAGTTTATACCCTTCGCTCCGGGCCACAAAGGTCGCGGCCGTAATGTCGCCAACCACGTTCAAAGTAGTCCGGCACATATCCAAAATCCTGTCCACGCCCAAAATAATCGCAATCAACGCCGGATTTACCCCGATCATCGCTAAAATTCCAATGATGAAAGGAATTGAACCACTGGGGACGCCGGCCGTTCCGATACCGCCCAAAATTGCCAAATAAACTACCATCAATTGCGTGGCAAAATCCAGTTGAACTCCCGCCAGCTGCGCCAAAAACAAAACTGTGACGCCTTCGTAAAGTGCTGTTCCGTTTTGGTTTGCGGTTGCCCCGACAGTCAACACAAAACTATTGATCTCTTTCGGAACATGCAAATTTTCTTCTGTCACGCGCAAAGCAGTAGGCAGGGTCGCATTTGAAGAACTGGTCGAAAACGCGGTCAATATTACCGTCCGCACGCGCGAGAAGAATTCCAGCGGACTAATCCGCGAAAGCAAAGCGACTGAAAGGGAGTAAACGCCAAAGAAATGAAGTCCGAGTCCAAGTAGAACCGTTAAGACAAACCAGCCCAACGAAAAGATCAGATCCAGCCCGAAAAGCGCGACATTGTTAAAAATCAAACAGGCCACCGCATACGGAGCAAACTTCATGATCATATCAATAATTTTTGAAGTGATGGCAAAAAGCGACTCGTTAAAACTGACAAAGGGCGCCGAAACCGTGGTCGGCAAGAGGGTGATGGCGATTCCGATAATCAGGGCGAAAAACATAATGTGCAGCATATTCGGATTTTCACCCGAAATCGAATTGAACACATTTTTGGGGACGATCGTTTTGACCACTGACATCAAGGCTGAATCCGACTTGGCTGCATCGTCAACTTTTTTCTGATCTTCGACCCGCTTGACGGCATCGCCTTTGTATTTTTCTTCGAGTTTAGCTTTGGTCTCCGGGTTGATGCGGTCCCCCGGACGAATTGTATTCGCTAACCCTAAACCGATAACCACTGAAATGGCTGAGATGATCAAACAATACGCAAAACTTTTGGCGCCGATTCGCCCAAGCTTGCGAATATCTCCGATACCCGCAACCCCGACCACCAGTGACGAAAAGATGAGAGGCACCACCAGCATCAAGAGCAGATTCAAAAACAGTTGCCCGACCGGTTCGGGGAAGTTTTTGATAAACGATTTGAGTTGCGGATTCGTATCTCCGCCCGACCAATAATTGACAATCAATCCGGCGATGAGTCCCACTGCCAATCCCGCCAGGATTCGCCAATGCAGCGCTATTCCTTTTGGTTTATCCCGGGTTTTGTCATCCAAATCAGTTATTGCTTCTTGTTCATAATCGTTTTGTGCCATAGTTTTATTTTTTCTTCTCCAATAGTTTTTCTAACATTTCAATTTGTTTTTGTTGTATCTGCTTCAATTCCAGCCATTGCTTTTCCCGCAACTCGTCAATTTTTTGGTGCAGACTCAAGATTTCGAGTTCGGCTTTGAGATTAACTTCATAATCGTGAGCGGCATCCAGGCGATCCTGAGCGGCCTGGCGATTTTGCGACATCATAATTATCGGCGCCTGAAGCGCGGCCGTCATCGAAAGAAAAAGATTCAGCAAAATGTAGGGATTCGGATCAAATACTTCGTTGCGGCGCGCCAAAATATATGAATTCAGGATTATCCTAAAATTCCAACCTCATGCCGAAAATCGGGATCCGAACATTTTCCTCCAAAATCTGTGGCAACCGTCGGCTAAATTCGTAATTGACCTGCGATGGATTATCTGTCGAAAACACATTGAACATATCCAAATACGGCGCGATTGACCATTTTTTGAAGTCAAATTTTTTCTCGACCCGAAAATCAAAATTGCTGTATCGCGTCAGCCGCAAAGCATTTCTGTCCCGAATGGTGTTGAGCCGCTGCAGATAAACCCGGGGCGAAGCCGAAATCTGAATCGGAGTTCGTAAATCATATGGCAACCCGCTGGCAAAACGATACTTGGCCGCCAGAGTGATGCCCAAAATTCGGGTAATACCAATTGCTGTAAATTGATGCGGACGCTCTTCGTCCGTCGGATAAGCGAAGCCGCCGTCCGCGATTCGGCGATTTGATTTGATAAACGAATAAGAAATCTGTCCCGCCCATTTTCCGCTCAAGGCTTTTTGCATCGAAATTTCTACGCCATTGGCCGTGCCTGAACCGGTGTTTGTGTAATTGAAATTTCCTAAAACGGGCTGAATCACCAGCTTCTCATATTTTTTACTAAAAACCTCGGCGCGAACCCGCAAATCTTCAGATGCCAACCATTCAATCCCGCCAATCACATGAAAGGCTTGTTGTGATTTCAAATTTCGATTGCCCGGAGTCAATGACATCACGAAGAGTCCGGGGGTCTGCCGATAGAGACCGGTGGCAAAAGTCAGCGAAACTTTGTTTGAAACGGTGACCCGAGCCGAAAGCCGCGGACTGGCCAGCGTTTCATCGGTCAATCCGTAACGGTCGAGGCGAATGGATGGCGTAATCGAAAATCGGGCTGACGGACGAAAAGTAAATTGGGCATAACCATAGAGCGAGGTGGTGGTGCCTAAATCCAACCGATGACTCCGGTTCGGGGCATTGTATTCTTCTTCCAAAGGACTAAACCCGAATCCGCTGCGTTCAAAACTGAAATAATTGGCCTGGTCAAAAATGATGCCGCCGCCAACGGCAAGTTGAATTTTTGGTGAAATTGATGAGGTCATTTCTTCTTTGACCCCAAACTGCGAATCGCGAAGGTCACGGTTGCGTTGCAGGGTTCGAGCCGAATCAATTCGGCGCAAACTTCCGTCGTTGTGCAAAATGTTTCCCCATCCCGTAATTTGCGAAAGTGTGGAATTACCGATCGCGCTGCTCAGTGTCACGCCCAAAATTGCCCGGCGTGAGCGGCGATTTGTTTCCAGACGGTCAGTCCGGCGGTCTGAGGCTGATGCTTGGGTAATATTTAAATCATAACTTTCAAAAGAGTTGATGGCTGTCAACGAAATCTTATGGCGGGCGTTCAGGTCATAAAACCCTTTGTTAATAAAATCCCAATTACGCGGTCGGCCGATGTCGCCAAGTTTTAAGACGTCGAACACCACGTCAATATAACTGCGCCGAATGGAAGAAACCCACCCGCCACGCTCTCCAAACGGAATGTCAACGCTCGCGCCGGCATTGCCTAAATCAGCGAAAACTACGGCTTGAACCCGACTTCGATTTGATTCACGCAAACCGACATCCAGCACCGAAGACATTTTGTCGCCGTATTTAGCCCCGAACCCGCCGGCCGAAAAATCCGCCCGCTGAATGACATCTGACGCCAAAACTGCTCCGCGTCCCCCTTTCCCGTTATCGTATTTGTCGCTAAATAAAGTAAAATCTGCGACCGGAATATTGTCAATAAAGACTAAATTTTCCTGCGTGGTGCCGCCCCGGACAATGTAATCACCAAACTCTGCGCCGATCGAAGTCACTGAAGGCAGAGAGCTTATCGAACGCAGAAGATCACCGCCGCTCCCGGGTGTGTTGCGGATTTCGTCTCGATTAAGCGAGGTTTGGCTGAGCGGTTTATCGTCTGTGGCCGCAAACACATCGCTCGTCACCTCGACCTTTTCATCTGCTAAAACTATCGAAAGCTGTGCGTTCTGCACAAAAGTTCGATTGGCCGTAATCGTAATCTGTCCGGTCAAAATTTCAAAAAAACCTTTGGCCGCAAATCGGAGATTATATTCTCCGGCCGGGATTTCAAGCTTAAAATTCCCCTCGGCATCAGTTTTAGTTTCAGTCGTTCCGTTGGAAACAGTCGCCTCCGCAATCGGCTGACCACTCAATTTCTCGGTCACTTTTCCTGAAACTGTTCCGATTTTCTCGCTTTGAGCAAAAACATTTGCCGAAAGAACTAATAAAAAAATTAAGGTCAGCTTTTGCATAAACAAATCCAAACTCCAAAATTCAGCGCCCCCATTTTAGTTTGTTACGAAGCACATCAAAATAATTACGGTTAGGCGGTTTGATCAAATTTAAGGTAGTCTTACTTTTGGTAACTTTTATAACATCTTGCGTGGTTAATTCAAAGCCGATTTGACCATCAAGCGTCAAAGCAACATCTTCATTTTCAGTTTTTAAACGCAATCCGATTTCTGCCGAATCAGGCACCACGATCGGACGGTTCGAAAGGGTAAAAGGACAAATCGGAGTAATCACCACCGCGTTCATTGACGGGAAAACGATCGGACCGCCGGCCGACAGATTATAAGCAGTCGAACCCGTCGGCGTCGAAACTATTAATCCATCCGCCCGAAAATCATTGACATACAGACCATCCAGAGTGGCTTCGATATTGATGATCCGCGCCAGAGCAGCTTTGTTGATCACGACATCGTTGAGGACGCGATTTTTCGACAACTCCTCCCCGTTTCGGGTATGCGCCACATCCAGCGTGACCCGTTTATCCAGTTCGTAATTGCCGACCAAAACAGTGTCGAGCGCATCATAAAGCTCCTCGATCCGAAATTCGGTAATATAGCCGAGACTGCCGTAATTGATCCCGAGCACCGGTACGTCCAAATTTTGCAAGAGTCTGGCGGCCGAAATCATCGTTCCGTCTCCGCCTAAAACGATGGCTAAATCAACTTTTTCAAATTCTTTTTGTTTGGCTGATATTTGCCGCTCACCGAGCCAGACAGAAAGTTCGTGAGCCGTCTCTAAGGCTTCGGCGTGATTCGGCTTAACCACGATTCCAACAGTTTTAATTGCTTTACTTTGCATTTGGAGAATAGGTTTTGACAATGATTAACTAAATGGACGGAAACTGCAAGTTTTTATTGACGCATAACCTATAAATTCAACCGGAATATTTCTTTCTTTGAACCATTCTGTAAATTTTAAGAAATAACGAAAGTGGCTGTCGCGGGAGCGTCTCAATTTTTTCGAAAATTAAATCGCCAAGGAAAAAATGCCGGGAGCGCGGGTATCGGTAATTCGCTTGAATTAAATTCAACCTGCATTTTGTGAAAGCGAAATTTTTGCCCAATAATTTTCTACTCGGCTTGACAAGCTAAACAGAAATTCTTAATCTAACAATTCGTCTTTTTTATGAAAGACGTTATTCCGCAGTAGCTCAATGGCAGAGCATTCGGCTGTTAACCGAAGGGTTGTAAGTTCGAGTCTTACCTGCGGAGTTTTTTAATGAGAAAAAGCCTGACTTTAATGTTCGGGCTTTTTTATTTGGCTAAATTTTGAAAGGCGTGGTCGGTAAATTTGAAATGAGTTTCGCTTTCGTCCTTGATGGCGCCGAGTTTTTCATAAAAATTTATAGCCTGTTGATTGTGTTTCAGCACTTGAAAATCAATTCTCAGACAACCCTTTTCGGCTCCGGCCCGGGCAATTTCCCGCAATATTTTTTCGCCTAACCCCGCCTGACGAAATTCGGGTTTAAGATAAATGTCTTCGAGATAAAGTCCGCGCTGCCCGCGAAACGAGGCAAAATAAGGAAAAAATATGGCATATCCGACCAGTCTGTCATCCGCCAAAGCAATCAAACTTTCGACAAACGAATTTTCGCCAAAGATCGCTGCCTGCAAACTTTCTTCCGTTACCTCACAATATTCAGACAGATTTTCAAATTCGGCGAATTCCCGAATCAGCAGCAAGATATTTGGAATATCTCCTCTTTCGGATTTTCTAATTTTTAGATTCATGCAGGTTTTGATTGAGCAAAATATTTGACGAATTTGCTTCGTAGTTTTAATTTGGAAAATATTTATCCGTTCACGAAACAGAAATTTTTATTCGGTTGACGGTTTTCAAGGATACTTTTTTCTTTCCAAACGCTTGTAAATAAAAGGATAGAGTCAATCCTGCTGCTAATCCGCGCTGTCTTTCCATCATAAATTTACAACAAATTTTATAAAATCTAAAAAAATTTGCGAAAAATCTTGTTTCATACTTGAAACGTGAAACAAGATGTGCTAGCCTTGTGTCATCTTTGAAACAGAATGTCTTTAACGGCATTCATTTAGCGGACAAGACTTAAAGAAGAAAATTAGCTGGTAAAAGGAGAAAAAAGTTATGAAACCAAAGATAAATCCATTGAGTAGAGTTCCACGTCAACAACGTCTGGTGATGGCCATTCGCGGCGGAGCAGGAGTTGGCAAAAGTCATTTTATTCGTTCCATGAGCGAAGCAGGGCTGGGGAAACTCTGCATTTTTGACACTGAACGCAAGGCGCGGCTGTTGCGCGGGGTTGGGGTTCAGTTTGACGCATTGGAAATCGAACAGACCGACGAACTGCCCGATTTTATTGATTGGGCCATCAGTGGCGAGGGGGTTGAGCAAAATTATGGATGCTTTGCCTTGGATTCATGGGCGGCCTATTTTAGTGCGAAACACTCGGAAATGTTAGAAGCGGTGCGTGAGCGGACCGGTGACACCTTAGCCCAGCCAAGTGCCGAAGAACTGGCCGCCGATCAGATGATTTTGCAAAATGTTTTACGAAAGCTTTG
>JANOEF010000563.1:0-8732 GCA_031413075.1 Acidobacteriota bacterium
CAAGATTGAAAATAGTGTAATTGTTAAAAAGATTTGTTTCATAATTTTTCTCCAACAAAAGCGGCGTTAAACGCTCACAATAATCCTCGCCGGGATTTGAGAAAATTTGGGTCAAAGTTTATTTATGTAGTTTTTGGGGATTTTTCGTTGAAGGGTTTCCAACAAATCTTTTTGGCCATTTCCGCTCATATTCAGCACCTCGATGTGTTGCCAGATTTCGACGGCTTTTTGATATTCTAAAAGTGCTTTTTCGTTTAATTTTTCAGCCAAAAAACAATTTCCGATGTTTTTGAAATACAATGCTTGCAATGATTTAGCGTAATTTGTATCTTTCTTCACGGCGATCTCAGACATTTCATCAAGCGCTTTTTGGTAAATTCGACGAGCCTTTTCAGTGTCGCCGCGTCGTAAAAGTTCATCGCCATAACCGAATTTTGCTTCACCACGAACTTTTATGTAATCAAAATTTTCCCTATCTTTTTCAACCAAATAATCTAGATACTTGAAAGAACTTTCAAACATCAAATCAGCTTGTTTCGCCTTGCCTGTTCGGGAATAGATTGTACCGAGTCGCTGTTCAACAATTGAAACTTCCAACTTTTGCCCAACGCTGATCTTGTCCATTTCTAGACTTTTACGGTATATTTTTTCGGACGATTCCATTATCTCCAGAGCCTTTGCGTAATCTTCCAAATCAATCAGAAGTGTGCCGTAGCTCAACTGAGCGGAAGCCAAAATCGCCGGCGGAAGAACTTGGTTAGGATAATCTGCAATTAATTTTTTGCTAATTTCGAGGTTGAGCTCCAAAAGTGATTTTGCCTCTGCGAGATGATGTTTTTCTAAAACAGAATTAGCTTCAAATCGTGCAGATTTTGCCAGAGTCTGTAAAGTCGTTGAAATTCGGTCGTTTAACGCGACAACATAATTATTCAGACGCAAATCATCGGGTTTACTTTTCAAAAGATTTTCGCAGATTGCCTTGGCTTTTTTATAGGCTGTAAGATTGTCGGTTTCCCCCAAACCGACGGGCAAAGTGTCGCCTTGGAACATATAACTAACCGCCAAACGCGAAGCAATCATTTCGTTATTCGGATTTTGACGCAAAAAATCCTCGCCGATCGTGATGGCTTTTTGATAATACTTGTTTGATTCTTCAAATCTGCCGTTTTGTTTCAGAACTACCGCATAATCAGCATTCGCAGCTAAAAACTCTGCTTGCAAAGTGTTGTCGGACGATTTCAAAATAATAGGTTCGAGAATCTCAATTCCTTTGCGGTAATTTTCGATCGCTTGTCCGGTCTGTCCGAGATTTGGCGAAGACGGGCGACCTTGCACTTTGGCAATTCGCAAAAAAGCCTTGCCAAGTTCACTTTTGAGCGATTCGTCCGCGTTCGCATCTTGCGCGAGACTGTCAAAATAGGCGAGCGAATCTTTGACGAACATCTCTCGAATCGGCGTAGAATTCGGTAATTTTTCAGCCTCATCGTAATATTTAAAGACGATATTATTTGCCAATTCACGAACTTGATTAAAGCGTTCTTCGGCTAGCTTACGTTGCTTTTCCGCTCGATACGCTTGCCACGATGTAGCCGCAATTCCGGCGATAAGCGTCAGGATTACGAGTGTTCCAGTCATAACATAACCTCGATTTCGGTTAACAAATTTCTCCAGCCGATACGAAAAAGTATCAGGGCGAGCGATAACCGGTAAACCTTCTAAATGCCGCTCAATATCACCCGCAAATTGCTCAACCGACGAATATCGGCGGCCTGGAAGTTTTTGCAGAGATTTGAGAATTATCGTGTCTAAATCACCCTTTAACGATTTTGGATTGGTAATTTTGGATTTTGGATTGGTTGTCACTCCTTGTTTTGGATCGGTTTCACTGACCACTGACCACTGACCACCGACCACTGACGAAGGCTTCGGCGGTTCTGCCTCACAAATGATTTTCGCAATTTCGTCCGGGCGGTTATTAGGAAAATCATAAGCGGAAACGCCGGTCAAAAGCTCATAAAGAATCAACCCGAGCGAATAAATATCAGAAGCAGTCGAAACCATCTCGCCGCTGATTTGTTCGGGAGAAGCATATTTCGGAGTCATCATTCTGAGTTGGGTCACGGTTTGAGCATTTGAATTGTCATCGGAAAGAATTTTAGCGATACCAAAATCGAGCAGTTTTACGGTTCCATCTGTCGTAACCAAAATGTTCGAAGGTTTTAAATCTCGATGCACGACCAGTCGGGAATGGGCGAAAGAAACCGCCGCACAAACTTGTAAAAATAAGCGCAAACGCTGATAAATGCTCAAGTTTCGCTGATCACAGAATTCGTCGATCGGCTGACCTTTAACAAATTCCATCGCAAAAAAAGGCGTGCCGTCCGGAGTTTTTCCGCCGTCTATCAAATGTGCAATATTTTGATGCTCAAGGTTGGCGAGGATCTGACGTTCGTGGCGAAAACGCCGTAACATCGCATCTGAATCCATTCCGCGTTTCAGGATTTTCAGAGCTACAACTTGCGAAAAATCCTCGGATTGGCGCGCCGCTTCAAAAACAATGCCCATTCCGCCAACGCCTATTTCACGAACGATATTATATTCGCCAATGTCCTTGCCGATGTAACTTTCCGCTTTTTCTTCTTGCCAAAGATTTGAAAGGTCTGCAATAGGTTCGGCAAAGTTATTCTCTTTTTCGGCTTCGAGAAGTTCGCGCACCTGGGTAATAATTTCGGCATCGGTTTGATTTTTGAGAAAAGTTTCGCATTCAACTGAATCAAGTTCGATTGCCTGGTTGAAGATCTCTTTAATTTTTTGCCACTTTTCGGAATTCATTAAAATTTTAAGAGAAAATCAGACACGGATTTTTTTGCTGATTAAGCTGATTTAGGCGGATTGTTTTTAAAATTATCTGTGAAAATCCGCCCAATTTGTGTTTTTCCGCGTCTAATTTATTCGTCACTAATACTCGCAGAAATTTTCAGAAAACTAGGTCAATTTTGTTGTCAGCCAGGCCCGGGCCATCCTCCACTCGCGTTTGACGGTGGAATCTGAAACGCCTAAAACCTCAGCCACCTCTTCATTTGTGAGGCCTCCGAAAAACTTCATTTCCACAATTTTTGCTTGTGTTTCATCGAATTCGGCTAGTTCATTGAGAGCATTGTCGAGAAAGATTAAATCAACTTCGCTGTCGGCAATCGCCAGATTTTCAGCTTCATCCAAAGAAATCAGAGTCTGCCCGTCACCTCGTTTTTTGGCGTTGTGGCTTTCGGCGTAGTTAACCAGGATCCGGCGCATCATTTCCGAGGCGAGGGCAAAAAAATGTGAGCGATTTTTCCAATCAACCGAATGTTGATCGATCATTCGTAAATAAGCTTCGTGAACTAAGGCGGTTGCCTGCAAGGTATGATTTTTGCGTTCCAACGAAAGTTTGTAAGCTGCAATCCGCTTTAATTCGTTATACACCAACGGCAAAAAATCATCGAGGCTTTGGCGGTCTCCGGCCTGGGCTGATTTTAGAAGCTGAGTAATATTTTGCGACATTTTATGCTAAGGGGACACTTAATTATTACCGAATAAAAGGTTTTAGACAAGTTTTTGATGGATTTGGTTGGTCAGATATTTAAGTTGTCGGTAAAATCTAAGCTAATGAAACATTTTCCTTCTAAAATTATCAAACTCGCCGAACTCGTTAGCTCCAAAGGCGGTCGGGCCATGCTGGTCGGCGGCTGTGTCCGGGATGAGCTGATGAATTTGCAGCCAAAAGATTTTGATATCGAGGTTTATGGGATCGAACCGAATCAGTTAAAGGAAATTCTCAATCAATTCGGGCGGGTTGATACGGTTGGCGAAAGTTTTACCGTCTATAAAATCGGTCAGGATTTGGATGTGTCGCTGCCGAGGCGTGAGCGAAAAGTTGCGCGCGGACATAAAGGATTCGTTATCGAAGGCGACCCAAATATGCCTTTCAGTGAGGCCGCTATTCGACGTGATTTCACGATTAACGCCATTATGAAAGACGTTCTGACTGGCGAAATTGTAGATATTTACGGCGGTCAGGAGGATTTGAAAATTGCAAAGATCCGTCACATCTCAGAGCAAACTTTTGTCGAAGATTCATTGCGGGTGCTCCGGGCGGCTCAGTTTGCGGCTCGCTTTGAATTTGAAATTGATGAGAAAACCGTAGAACTTTGCCGAACCATTGATTTAACCGATTTGCCGAAAGAACGAATTTGGGGCGAACTCGAAAAGCTATTATTAAAATCTAAAAAACCTTCGGTCGGACTCAAATATTTTTATGATTTAAATGTTGCAGATCAATTATTTCCTGAACTTACATCGCTCGTCGGAGTTCCGCAGGAAGCCGAGTGGCATCCCGAAGGCGAGGTTGATGTTCATACACTATTAGTAGTTGATGAGGCTCGTAAGTTAATTGAAGATCTGCCGTATTCAAAGCAAGTGACGGTTATGCTTGGGGCGCTTTGCCACGATTTTGGCAAGCCTGCGACCACCGAGTTTTTTGACGGACGCTGGCGTTCACACGGACATGATGAGGCAGGAGTTGAACCAACCATCTCGTTTTTAGATAAAATCGGCATTTTTACTTTGGATGGTTACGACGTTCGGGAGCAAATAGTCCAACTGGTTCGTTACCATCTGACACCCGGAATGTTCTATAAAAATCCGCCGGGGCCCGGTGCCTTTCGCCGTTTAGCCCGAAAAGTCGAGCCGGATTTACTTTATCGGGTGGCTAAAGCCGATGCGCTCGGCAGAAATCCCGAATGGATTCCGAGGGAAAAGTGGTTTAATGCTGACGCTCAGGAATGGTTTATCGAACGGGTTCACGAGCTAAAAGTTGAAATCAAAGCACCTGAGCCGTTATTATTGGGTCGTCATTTAATCGAATTGGGGTTGAAACCCTCAAAACAGTTTGGCGATATTACCAAAGCTGTTTATGAATTGCAGTTGGACGGAAAAGTAACGAATGTGGAAGAGGCGATCGCGGAGGCGAAAAAAATAATTGTTTAAGTAAGCGAGTCAGAACCAACTGCGCCACCGGAATGGTTTAATCTTAACCACTCAATTGCATACTTTTGCTGACCTGCTTAATCACTTTCAAGCCTAATCCCAATCGGGCAAATTTCGGGTTTGCAATATTTCCATAGCAAACAACCACCCTCTTCAACTTCGGAAAGTTGTAATTTATCAGATAACGGAGAAAGGTGAATGACAAAATCTAAAAAACTATTATCCTCGTAGCCGTCTTTGATCCAGTCTGGCGGATTTTCACCCGGGCGGGTTCGGGTAAAATAATCAATCGGTTTTTCAAAAGGAATTTCGGAATCTTTTCCGAAACTTGCGCGAAACGAACCTTTATCCTCAATGGCCATCCATCCGCCGGCCAAGTCATTGGGCGGATAGGAATAGACATCAACCTGATATTCGCCTTTCGGAACTTTTGCAAAACAACCTAAATGGTAATCACCCTCATTTTCGCAAATCCCGAATTCCTCTAAATATTTTTCTAAATCGGGGTCGCAAACACCTGAGACAACCATCACGCCCGATTCAAGTTTTAATTTCCAGGACGCTTTGGCGGTCCATTGAGAGTGCTCTTCTGCGGTCAAATCTCCGGTCACAAGGCGGACACTGAATCCATCGTCCTGATAAAGTTCCATTGCCATCAGGGCGCCTTTTAACGCCAAATCTTTCCAGTCGGTTTTATCGAGTTCGCCAAAGCAAAGTCCGGCAAGATTTCTGTCAGCCAGGTAAATCAAACAACCTGCTTCACCAATACTAAAATCAATCTGTTTTCTGCTCATAATTTAGTCGGGATCTTCAAATCCAATTGAATCGTTATTTTGTTTGCTGTTCATTTTTGTAACCGTCAAAAGATTGTTAGAATCAATAGTCAAAAATCGTGAAATGACGAACTGGCGGTCAGTGCGAGACCAGTCCGAAAATTGCGCCAAATATTAATTTAACTTTTGTTTAATTAATTATTCAAGCAAAAAAATTGCCCGTGATTTTCGATTCTGATAAACAAAAACTCTGATCAAAGATTAAATGCTGAAATATCTGACAGTTGACATTACTCCCTTACGGGTTTCGCGTGATTATCGCCTGCTCTTTTTTGGGCAAATGATTTCCTTTTTCGGGACTATGATGTCGTTTGTGGCCATCAATTGGCAGATGTATGAATTGACCAAATCAAGTGCGATGGTTGGTTATATCGCGCTGGCCGAGTTTGTTCCGATGTTTATTCTGGCGTTCGTTGGCGGTGCCATTGCTGATTCATTTGATAAACGCAAAATCTTACGCCTCACTGAGATCGGACAGACCTTGACGACCGGTATTTTGCTCATCAATGCCATTTTGCCGAATCCTCAGATTTGGCTGATATTTGTCAGCGCTGCTTTGCATGCAGGTTTAGCCGCACTCCAACGCCCGGCCTTTGAATCACTCATTCAAAAGATAATTCCGCCGGAAATGATGTCGGCCGTGATGGCACTGAATTCAATGCGGTATAGCATCGGCGCCATTATTAGTCCGGCCATTGCCGGGATTATTGCCACTACTTTTGGAGTCGCTATCGCCTTTGCTATTGATTTTGCTACATTTACCGCAACCCTGATCGCAGTTTTTATGATCAATTTTGTCCCGGCCCCGGCAAATGCGGTCAAGCCGAGCCTGAAAAGCATTATCGAAGCCTGGAGATATGCCTTGAGCCGCCAATATCTGGTTGGGACGTATCTGATTGATATTGCCGCCATGTTTTTTGCTTTTCCGCAAGCACTATTTCCAGCCCTAGCCGCCATCCACGGAGAGAATTATCTCGGGTTGTTTCCGGCGGCCATTGCCCTCGGTGCGTTTTTGGCCAGCGTTACTTCAGGGTGGACGGGTGGAGTTCATCGACACGGTTTGATGATTACGATCGTGGCTGCCCTGTGGGGGCTGGCAATTTTGTTATTCGGGTTATCAACCAACCTATGGGTGGCTTTATTATTCCTCAGCCTGGCCGGTTTTTTTGATATGCTGTCGGGAATCTTTCGCGGGGCGATCTGGAATCAGACCATTCCAAATTATTTGCGGGGAAGAATGGCCAGTATCGAAATGATGAGTTATCTGACCGGCCCCTATCTCGGCAGTCCGAAAATGGGCATCGTCGCCGAAAAATTCGGTGTCCAGAATGCACTCATTTCCGGCGGTATTCTGTGCGTCGCGGCCATCGGGATCTTAGCTTTTTTCTTACCTAAATTTCTAAAATATGATGGACGCGAAGGCATCAAACAACGTGAACGCGAAGAAAAAGAACTCGAAGAAAGTAAAAAGTGAAAAAGTGGAAAAGTGAAAAAAGTGAAAAAAGTGAAAAAGTGAAAAAGTGAAAAAGATTGAACTTGCCAGTTAGCGTTACTTTTTTGCTAAAATTGCTTTTTTATCGAATTAAGATGAAACTGTTTTATTAGAAGTCACATAAAACTTTTTCACTTTTACCCTTTTTCACTTTTCCACTTTAAACTATGCCGATAATTAAAAAACGACAAATTGAACAACTTAAGCAAATGAATGGTGAGGAAATTGAGAGATTTTTTGCCTCGCTGCCGGCTACCAGAGAGGAACTTGAAGCTTTATTTGAGTTTATCGAAGACGAGCTTTACGACGAAGAATGCGATGATACTTCGCGGTTTGCTCTACATTTTTTGATGAAAAACAATCTCCCGTTTCCGAAAATCATTGCGTGGCTCAATGCTAATGGCGGCTATTGTGACTGCAAAATTATGGAAAACATCGAGCGCGAGTGGCGGGAAGCTTTTCCCGAAGAAGATTAAAGGTAAAATGTCTGAAGTTTTTTGTCCATTCAGAGTAGTTTTGATCCTAAAAAAAATTTAAAAGATGATGAAAAATCTAATTCTATTTTTGTGTTTAACGGTTTTCCCAATGATGGCTTTCGGTCAAACGATGACCGTCAAATTGTATTTCGGCAATGAAAAACTCGGTTCGGACGGATGCGATGGCAAGGCTTTTGCCGTTACCCGTCGGATTCCCAAAACCAAAGCAGTTGCCAAAGCGACGCTCGAAGAACTTTTCAAAGGGGTGACCAAAGACGAAGAGGCAAAAGGCTATTGGTCATTTTTTTCCGAAGAAACGAAAGATTTAATCATCAGCGTCAAGGTCAAAAACTCAATCGCTTATGTTAATTTTAAAGGCGAAATTGTCCAAAAACTCGGTAATGCGACGACGAGTTGCGGCGGTAACTCTTACAATGCTTCGGTTTTGAAAACGCTCAAACAATTTCCGACCATCAAAAAGGTAATGTTCGCCATTGAACGCGACCCCGCTCTCTATTACGACTGGATGCAAATCGGCGAATGTCCCAAAGAATTGAAAGGTTGCAGTAACAAAAATTTCTAACTCTATTTTTTACAAAAAACTCTTGAATTAGGATTGTTTTTTCTAAACCTTGAAAATGATAGATAATCGCGGGGGCAAGCCGCCTTTCCTGACCTGTCATTTTCTTACAATTGAAGAAAAAAACTTTGGCTTGATTCAAGAACAAGAAAAAAAAGATCTGTCAAAACAGATAGCAGGTCAGGAAGGAAGCTAAGTTGAGCCAAATCCAACTTAAAAAAACAATTCTCATTCAAAAAAACTCTTGACAAGCTCTTTTCCTTCTTGTATTGTAAGATTCAACTTATACTAATTGTAAGATAGGATGAATACAATGCAAAATGAAT
>JANOEF010000564.1:0-11360 GCA_031413075.1 Acidobacteriota bacterium
CAAATTTTGAAAAACAGGTTGATTTTGACTGTTTGAAGGTGACCTCGAAAACGCTTGAAACCGCGAATACTCTTCAATTATTCGGAGCATTATCTTCAACTGGACAAAAATTCAAGCTTGAGATTGATTAAAAATCCAAAATCTAAAATCTAAAATCTAAAATCTACTAAGGTCGGTAATTCAAAACATGACGGACGGAAACAACCTGAGATGAAACACGAAAATATTTTCAAAAAAGCGAGAAAACTGATTAATGAACGGGAACTGGATGAATCCTCCCTTGACACAGCCTTTGACCTGCTCGAAGAATTGATCGAAAAAGACCCGACCTGCGATTGGGCGTATGGCTTGATCTCGGAAATTTATTATTGGACTGGCGAATATGCACCGGCTGAAGATAAAATGTTCAACTTTGAACAGGGTGTCAGCTATGGCGAAAAAGGAGTGGAGGTGAACGAAGATTCGCTCGAAGCAAATTTTTGGTTAGCGGTAAATTACGGTTCGTTCGGAACGGAAAAAGGGATTATGAAAAGTCTCGAACTGATTAAACCTATCAAGAATTGCGTTGAACAGGTGATGAAAACTGATGAAAGCTATTTTTACGGTGGTCCGTGGCGAGTGCTCGGCCGACTTTATCACAAAGCACCGGGTTTTCCTTTTTCGATCGGCGATAGCAAAAAGGCTCTCGAATGTCTGGAAAAAGCCCTCGAACTCGGACCGAAATTCTATCTTAACCATCTTTTTATGGCCGAACTTTGTCAATCAAACCGCGACAAACAAAAGGCCAGGGAACATCTCGAATGGATCATCGAAGCCCCGCTCAACCAAAATCATGAGCGCGAGGACGAAGGCTACAAAAAGGATGCCGAGGCACTATTAAGAAAACTTTGAATGTCATTGAGTCGTCCGAATTTTATACCCGATGATAGCTTTATGATCAATAAATCCGCCGGTCAGACAAGTCGCAATGCCTCATTTAATTTGCGATTTTTTTGAAAATATAGAACCCGAGATTAGCCGGTTGACTGTTGAGAAGTTCCCATCCTTGACCGGCTAATTGATCAAACCACATTAGTAGCTCGTCTTTACCGCTTCCGACAGTTTGTTTTTTTACTAGATATTCCCACTTTTGAAATTGATAAACGGCGGAATCTTTTACTGAGACAGTATCTTCGATGGAAGTTGGGCGTTTGGCAGTCAATCCATCAAGCGCGGTCATTTCTGGGATCTGGATGTTTTGGGGGGCTTTGTTAATCATTTTATTTACTCCTGGCTTCAATCTAAAACCTGTTTTTTGTTGTCATAAACTCTTAAACTGAGTCAATCCGACTCTCCGGTTTTCAGTCATTGCACAAAGTGTGCCAGAGCCGAAAAACTCATTTTCCGACAATATTTCCACCTTATTTCGTCACAAAATGGGTTATTAAATAACCTGTCTATACTAAATGGTATAAAACACGGCAACGAATTTTATAATTTGAATGGAACCGGGATATGACAGCCCAAATCTTACTTCAATAATCGAAACTTACACTAAATACAAAAGGGGCTCCCCTAAAAGTTGCCCTTAATGATTGACTCTAATGGTAGCTTGGGACAGGGTTGAACCGCCAACAAGCGGATTTACAGGCTTGAGAGTGTTTTTTATGAGTTTTTATATTTTCCTAAAGTGTCATAGATTTTGCTTTTCTAATCATTGTCTTTCGTTTGGACAAAATCTACTTCCACACATTTAGAATCGTGACGCCTGTATTTTTGAAATCGGCTTCATTGTTGGTAACTAAAACGAGATTATGCGTTAAAGCTGTCGCCGCAATTAGTGAATCCATAAAAGGCAAAACTCGCCCTTTTTGTTCAAGTTTGATAATAGTATCTCCCCACAAGAGCATTTCATCAGTGCCTAATGGCAGGATGCGCCTGTCATAACGAAAAATGAGGGTTTGCAACCAATTTTCAAGGTCTGTTCGTTTTTTAGAAGGCGCTAAACCCGAAATACCTCTTTGGATTTCAGCAATTGTTACAACACTTAAAAAAAGGGTTGCCTCAATTTGATGAGAAACCCAATTTATAACCTTTTGCTCCGGCTGTGGCTTCTTAAATTCTGAAATCAGACAAGTATCTAAAAGATAGTTCATTTGTTGTAGTCTCAGTCAAATTTAAGCGGTTCTCGTCCTGCATCGGCTTTCGAGCGTGACAGGTCAATATTTGAATTTTTAAGTGGACTATTCAAAAGAAAATCTACAAAGGACTCATTTTTTGCGGTTAATTTCAAATAATCCTCATAAGAAATCAAAACGGCAGTTTCCACGCCGTTTTTTGTGATAAGCTGCGGCTCGCCTTTAATCGCCGCCGCAATCAGCGCACTCAGTTTGTTTTTTGCATCAAAAGTCGAAACTGTATTCATAGCTTTACATCTCCTTAGCTAGTCTAGCTAAGCTTAGCTGAAACTTGGGTTTTGTGCAAGTTCTTCATTATCACGCCAAAAACTATAAGGTTTTTAGCCTTCGCTCTTCGCTCGTTTCCGCAACGTTTGGGTTGCTTTCATTCGTCCAATTAGAATTTGATAGGTTTACTAAATAATTTGCATTTGACACCCCAACAACACACCAAAAGCAAAAAGGGCATCTGAAAAAGATACCCTCAATGATTGATTCTAATGGTGGCTTGGGACGGGGTCGAACCGCCGACACGCGGATTTTCAGTCCTAAATTATTGAATTGAGTGAGTTTGAGGAATTTTGAAAGTGTTTGTTTTATTCAGTTTTGAGATTGCTTTAGTAAGCTGAAACAGTGGTAATGATTCAATTTTCTTTAATTTGTTGCACAAATGTTGCACCACAACAATTTTTGTTTTTTTATATGTTATTCACAGGCAATACCATCCCTATTTCGATCTAATTCATAAATATCAACGCCGATGACCTTAATAGGTCCTTTAACATAAGCCGGACCATTACCTTTTCCTCCAGCACAGTCTACGTCACTTGCTATAGGAACACACCCAGTATAATTAGGGTCACAATTGGATTTAGTTATTTCTGAAGATTTTGGTAAGGGTGGTGGTTGACGGGTCGGAGTCGGTGATAATTGTACTTTAGGTGTTTCTTTCTTTGGAGGAATTAATGAAGATTGTTGATTTGCAGGAATTGTATTGATTGATCGACTAATTCTTTCTTGGCTACAACTAATTGATAGAAATAGAATCAATAATATTGGAACAAATCTTTTCATATTAATTTTTGTCCATTTAATTCTAAGTTGGGAAAAATCTCTGCACAATGGTTTTTTTTTGAGCACAAAAATGGTTTACACATTAATCATCGGCGATAAATAAGAACCAGCTCAATCCTCCGATTTTGGCTTCGCAGATTTTCGTCAATATTGTGTTCTTTAAGTAAATCTGAATTGTATTCTCCTTCATTATCAATTCTTTGGACTGGTTTAAATTCTCCAAAAGAAGTAGCTGACATAAGATTTGAGGCAGGGTCAATCCCTTTTTTTTGAAGATATTCCAAGACTGAGATTGCTCTTTCAGATGCCAGAACAGTATTACTGCGAAATCTTTTGGAATTTAAAGTATCGGCGTGTCCTTGGATTTGTATTTCTTTAATTAAAGGAAGTTGATTACGAATAATATCACCAACAATATCAAGAACTTTTTGCCCATTTAGATTAATTTCGGTTCCATCAGGAAGAAATAAAAGTTTATCCGCAAAAGTAATACGCTGAATATTAAGGTCATTTTGAATCTTAATGTCATAGTTTTTACTTTTATCGGTAGAGATACCAAAGGTATTTTCTTTCTCAAGTGGAATAGGTGTGGTTCCGTATTTCTCAGCAATAGAATTAATAACCGTCTTTTGATTATTTTCTACTTGGGTAAGATTAATTCTACCAATTTTATCAACTACCACGTTGACGAATAAAAGCATACATAAAACCAAAATAAAGGAAAGCATTAGGTCGGCAAAAGCAGTCCAAAAATTAAAATCAAAAGAAGACTCATTTTCCATATCTTATCTTTTCTCCCCTTTAATCCAACTTCTTAATCTGTTTGGAATAAACCTATCATAAAATTTTTTGGGTGGAACTTGACGCAGGACTTCATTTTCTGAGGAATTGGGATTACTTTGACGTGTGGTTTGAACCGCTCTTTTGCTAAAGTTTTCTAATCTTTGAGTAAATATTTGGAGATTCGAATTAAGCGAAGAAATATTTTCTTTGATAGTTTTGAGATCCTCTAAATATTTTTTATCTTGTAAATTTTGACTTGCAAATTCACGTTGCAATCCGCCTACCAAATCCTCTGTTCGGTTATCAAATTTTTCGGTAATGGCACTCATCCTTTCAGCGGCTAAATCAAGTGGAATATGAGTCTGTCCCAATTTAGTAGAAACTTCGCCAAGTATAGAAGGAACTTCAATTAGTATTTGTGTAAGTTCTTCTCTTAATGGATTTCCAACGGATTCAACTAATCCTTTGATGACAGACTCATTATGTTGACCAAGTTTTTGATGTGCTTCCTCGACAGCAAAAAGAGTTTTTAGAAGAGTTTCATCAATTGATTTTCGAGTCTCAAGATAACTCGCTTCATAAAGTTTAAGACTCGCCAGAATGCTATTAAGCTCCTTACCTTGCAGGATATATTGCATATTGTTAGCTAAACTTTGTTTTTCAAAATGCTCATTTAAAGACCGGTTTTGTTGCTCCAAATGCCCATTAAAAGAATTATTTTGTTGATTAAGATGTTCACTCAAAAGGATTAATAACGTATTATTTTGTTGATGAATTTTTTCAGAGTCAGCTAAAGAACGAGCAAAATTCTCACGAACTATTGTTGAATCTTCCAGAACTTGTTGATTTATTTTGTGTAAATCTGTTTGCAAAGTAGGAAAGTTGACCAGACTTTCTCCAAATTTCTCAGAAAATTTAATCAGATTCTCAGAGGCTTGCCGTAAGTCTTTGAATTTAAGGCGAGTTTCGGCAACTTCATTAGCTAGCCCTTCCGCATCCTTTTCAATAGTTTTAGCAAATTTCTCAACCTCATGAGCAGATTTAAGGTTTATTTGTAGTTGTTCTTCGTTCCGTTGGAGTTGTTTATAGAGATGTTGAGAGGTAGTAGGCAAAAGGTAAAGCCCCCAATTACCCAAGGTTTCTCTTTCCAGTAACAAACATAAAATTTGAGATCGTTTCTGCAACGATATAAATAGTCCAACAGAGAAGATCGTCAATCCCACTCCCCAAATACTCGGGGCAAATGCTCCGCTTAATTTACTCAGCATTAGTCGAAAATTTTCAGTCAGAAGTTTGTTATCTAAAGTGCTGGTGTCAGCAGAAACCGAAAGTTGAAAAAGACTTGAAGCTAATCCCCAAAGAGTTCCTAAAAGACCCAAAACAATAAAAAGTGAAATAATCGAACGAAATATTTGATTTTTGTTAGTAACTATGGCAGATGTATTTTTCAGCAACGCCTGAACATCAAGATTACTTTGATTAAAACCCGCATTAAAAAGTGTTTTAAGGTGATGATAAACGGGCGAAGAATTAGTAAGTCCCGTACTTTCAGTATAAGAATAAAATTGGGCTGCCGATTCTTTTTCATCTGAAAGCTTAGAGGTTAAGAGAGTGGTTGAAAGTCTGGTAACATCATGGCAAGATTCTATATCTTTTTTTGTCTGAGAAAGAAAAATTCTCTGTCTGAAAAACGAAATGCAGCAATAAAAAAATAAAAGAAACTGAGCAATAACAACACCAATTGCAAAATTTTCAGTCGGGATAAGATACTTTATAAAGTCCATAAATTACTTGAAATTAAGAGGACAGTTTCAATTCCCCTTTTTTTCTAAAATGCCAATAGTCACCTTTTTGCTCAAAGATTGCCGGGTGAACAACTTGAAAGTCTGAATAAGAACCACCTTCCTGATAGCCAATACAATCAAAGACATAACCAAATCCTCCCTCATTGAAGGTTGTATCATTAATGGTAATGTCGAATTGAGGAACAACTAGAAATTCAAACCCGTTCGATGATTGAACAGCTATAAAATCGCCACTGTTATTAGAATAGAATTCAGCTTTAGTCGCTGTCCCCTGCGCCTGAGCAAACGCGTTGCGATTACCAAATAGAAATGTTTGATATTTATCACGTAGTTTCTGGCGTACTGAACGATCATCAGTTGCCGAATTATAAATATTTGTAAATTCGTCCCTTTCATCAATTAACTCGGGAACATCAAAACGAGGATAAGGATCTTCTTGGTAAGACTCAGTAAAACCATGTATTTCAGTTTGATAATTAGAGCCAGATTCTTTAGAAAAGAGAGTATCCGGTTTTTTAAGTGACGAAGGGTTTTGAGTCTTTGATTTTTCTTCACGAAAATATTGAAGTTGCTTATTTTTAATCTGATTGAATTCAGATTTAACCTTATTGAGTTCAGATTTGATATTTCCTATATATTTGTCAATCTGTCTGAGTTCGGATTTGATGTCATGCAGATGCTGATCTGTAGTTTTTTCAGGATTGATTTTCTCTAATTTTCCTGATTTGATTTTACTAATGAGACTAAATATCTCTCTAAACGTTTCGAAATGAGGATTTTCTCGTTTTCTTCTTGGAGCCATCCAATCCTTTATTTGATGAAAGAATCTATAGAATATTATTACTAGAACTACTCCTAAAATTAGTAATAAATTCAAAGGGAAGTTTAAAACAAAAACTATTAAGTAGAGGCATACAGCCACAATCAAAAAAACAACAATAATGGACAAAAACTTTTTATAATCCATCTTCCCTCCTTAGAAATCTCAGTCCAAAGTGTCTAAAAGAGTCTTTAGAGCCAAAATAAAAATGATTTTCTGTTCATCTCTATTAGATTTGGCTAAAAGTGTGGTCAGATTTCTGACAATGCTATCTTCTGTTGTAGCATCAAAAACAATTGGAGAAATACTTTTATCTCTTTTGACAAAAATATTAAAAGCATCAATAAATTTTGGTAATTGCTCAAATTGAGTAGGTTTAGCGAGGTTAGTTTCCAAAACCTCTTCCGTTAAAAACTCATCCCATTTAAAATGGTTGTTATTAGAAACAAAGGATTCTCCGGCAATAACAGGTTTTTCTTCGATGCTAGTGTTTAAGGTATTTTCGCAAACCAAACCGTAAGCGGCTTCGTGTTTTGGTCTTTCGGTTATTTTTAAGTTAAAAATTCCGTTCAATTGAGAGCCAACCGCTGTCAAAAAAACTTTCTCAAAAAGTTCCTTGATTGGATGTTCATCAATCGGCATTTTATTGGTTAGCCAATGAAACATTTGGGAACCATTACCGGCAATGTAAATATGAGGAAAAAGACCGTTATATGATTGTTCTTTTTCTACTAATTGATTAACTACTAATCCCAAATAATAAAATAGCCCTGAAAGTCCGACCGCTAAATATTTCTTGAGGGCTTTAACGCTTTCTTTGCCTGAGTGTAAAGGTAAATCTTGGAAAATCTTATCGCTTTCCAACTTCAAAATTGAATCAATCTGCGCCCAAAATTTTTCAATATCACTGTTTACATTGAGATTTGAAATATTGATCCCAACATCAGTTAATACATTGGAGTTTTTTCGCAAATACTGGAGAAATAAATCCCTACCGGCAAAACGAAGTGAGAATTGACTGAGCAGATTGTTATTTTGATAAATGGAAATATCCGAAGTGCTACCACCAATATCAATAAAAATAACCCCTGCTTCGGTTGAAACTTTATGCTCATCAAGAAATGCTCCTCCATTACGAAAACATTCAGCCGCCGCAATACTTTCCGATAATTCTTTTGGAGCAATGAAAGGTAATCCAGTGAGATTGGAGGTAGTTTTAACAATTTCTTGCCAAATTGCCTTGAAATTAGAAGTTTGATGTCTATCAAATGCAGTTGGGAAGGAGAATTTCCAGTTAATTATTGATGCGCCTTGGGCTACGAGTTCAGCAGAGGATTGCAAACAAATCTGAGCAAGTAGAGATTTGACAAAAAAGTTGGTTTTAAATTCCTCCGACCATTTAAGATTGGAATAGACATTTTTATCCATTAAATCTGTAACACTACCACGAGAAACGCCTGAAAGATAATAAATATGCCCGTTTAAGAAAGATTGATGTTTTTCATCTTGATTATTAAAATCTTGATAAAGGGTAAGAAAAGCTGGATGAATATCTGTTTCTGGCAAGAAGAATTTTAAAACATCAGCTTTTTGCGCATCAGATTTTTTAGTTACTGATAACTTACGGGATTGGTTAAAATCAAGGGTTTGCGGGGATTTCCCGTCGGAATAATAAAGCATTGTACCGGAAGCTCCAAAATCGACACCAACTGTGAACTCCCGATTAGGATTGTCAATAGATTGTGGGCTTTCGAGCAAAAGGAGACCTATTTCTTTGGTAGCTAATTCGCCTTTTCCTTTGTGGGAACAAATAAATGCCTCAGGAAAACTCTCGTTTTTCCAAACACATCTTTTAGCATTTTGATGGAGCGGAATATTAATTTCAGGAGGGTTCGAAGGATAAGGCGTAGCCTGGAAAGTTGCTGAAAGGTTGTCAGAAGAGTAGGCAACATAATACGCTTTCCAATTATTCGAAACAAAATTAGGGAAGACTTCAAGAATCGGAACTTGCGTAAAATCAAACATTTTATCGCGGGTATATTTTTTTGTAATAACATATGGAAGCGGAGTATTTTCATCAAAACCCGAAAGATGAACGGTCAGATTGACAGTAATATCGCCGGAAGTTTCTTGAGTAAAAACAATCCTTTCCAATAAGTCAGCAGATGTATAATGTTCTAGTAATTTAGGATTAAGGGGTAAAATAAGCGAGATGTCCTGATTTTGAATTTTTGGAATCTGATTTTGATGCCATTTTTCTCGAACAGTTCCAGGAAACGCTTTTTCAGTATTTACATAATATAGATTTTCATTAAAAAGGACTTGCGGACTCCAAATCTCTGCGGTAGTAATATCGTGAATCCCTAATTTGTTGTGAACATTGGGCATTAAACCTTCATATGGAATTGAGGCAAGCGTATAAGCCCCATATACAGAAACCTGCGAAGGCTGTTTTTTCCACTTTTCGGCTATATCTGTGTCAACTAAATAGATAGGCAAAAGAGGACTTTTTTCTTTTGAATGTATTAGTTGTACATTACAGTGTGTGTTCATTAGGGACGCAACAGGTTTGTCTAAGAAGGTAAAAACTCCCGCATTGATACCAGATATACCAAAACCATGGTGAGATAATGTAGCTTTTTCAGGACTCTTATATAGACTATCTCTGTAGTCTTCAATTAACTTAAGTAATGAATTTAATCTGTCCTTATCCAATGGAGATTCATTTTTTAATTGTTCGTGTAAATTGTTGAGCCAGGAAGCCAGACTTTGTTTATCTGCCTGAGACAAATCTGATTGAGTTGGATCTTTAAGTCTTTCGCCATCATACCAACTGATTTGTGAGCGGCTCAAAGTTAGCCCTGAGTAATCGGTTGAAGTAGCCACTAAGGTAGTCGGAGAGGTAATTCCAACAGGTTTTTTATCAATCACAAAAAGGAACAAATTCGCCCAAGTAGTATTATTAAAAACCTGAGTTGGCGGAATTAAATCAGATAAAGAAGAATGCCAGACCTCATTATTTTCCTTTATCTCTGAGTTTAAAGAAATTGAACTAACTGAGAAAAGGCTAAGATTTTTGATTTCCTTCAAAGCGATTAAAGCTAACAATCCTCGCCATTCGCCCAATATAGTGTTATGTAGTTTGTGGGCTTCATTAAAAAGTGCAGACTCAAACAAAAGCAGCCGTGCCCAAACATCAGGAATAGAATTTACTTGAAGTTTAGCAGGTTTAGCATCAAGTCCATTGCTAATTCCAACTAGTTCGTTAGAACTAACTCCATGCCATCTTCCAGCATTTTTGGGTTTATTAAATTGATGATCTGGCGTCAACGCTGGTAATAGGACTTTGACACTAATATCTTGGGTTGTCTGATCGGGCATAATAACTATCTCCCTAAATCTTCAAAAATGAGAAAGGACATAAAATTCAGTTTTTAGCACAGTTTCGATAAAGAGTATTGATAAAACTCCAAGCAGTTTGGTCTGAATTTGTTGGAGGACGGGATTCATTCATCTTCTTCAATAAATCCGTCAAATTGTTTCCTCTATCAACAATGTTAGCGAAACCGGAAAGATCAAAAGCAGAGTGAAATTCATTATTTTGAACTGTTCCTCGAAGATCTAAGATACCAGAATTAACAATTGCAAATGATGAATAATCAATCAGATTTTTTGGTGTGACTTCTCTTCCATATACTGAATATTGAATATTAGCGAACCAAAAAAGAAATTTTTCGCAGAATTGTTTGACGAACTTCAATTCATTATCAAAAGAATTAGCCAGATTAACTTTTTTATTTTCAAAAAAATGAACATACCATGTAGCGCGATAAGTTTTTCGGTTTTGGTAAAGTTCACGAAGTCTAGGATAATAATCAGACAAAAAAGCAAAAGAAAAGCGAGCTAAATGAAGAAGTTTATCTTGAACTATCTCCCTGTCTGGTAAATCTGACCAAAGTAAATTCCCCGATGATTGACGAGCAAGCAATTGGTAAGGCTCACGTTTTGTATTATCATTCCGATAGAAATCAATTGCAGCGAGAGCTGCACAAAGTTCAATCCAATGTGCCGGATTTTTTTGATCAGAGGATCCGGTCGAGGCAACTGGCATTTGACGTTGATCATCTGCTCCTAATAGATAAGTGACATTTATATTTTCGTGGAAATTTTGTTGTTGATAATATCTTAGAGCAGCTTGAGTATTAAGTACCAGATTCTCAGATTTGACATGCAATTCATTCTTATCAAAGCGTGAGTCATCAAAAGAAAAATAAGGCAAACATAATACTCCCCCAATTTGAAGTGGGTAATCTTTTCCAATGCTATTTGTCCAGTTTTTTAAGAGACGAGCAATTGTTGGAAAACCAGCAGCACCAGTACCACCGAAGATTGAGCCAAAAATCATTATTTTCGGAATCTGCCCACTACCTGCATCTCCTTTCATTTTAGCTTGAAGGGTTTTCCAAGGCTCAACTTTATCAAGATTGACACTATTAGCCATAACAACCGAACCAATTGAAGGGCGACCGCGAAAGCCTTTATCAAGATTTGTTTTTGCTTCTTCTTCTGAGAACAAGGTATTAAAGAGGTAACTAAAATTTTCATGGGTGCAATTCCCATTTGTCCCCCCTCATTTAGAAATTTGTAATTGTTTGCATGACAAATTTCCATCTGCCTGAAAGCAAGGCGCAGCGCAGAAATATCAACCCATCCAGATTTTCC
>JANOEF010000565.1:0-5324 GCA_031413075.1 Acidobacteriota bacterium
TGAGGATGATTGCAACGTGTTGTAGCTTCGTACTTATCTTAATTTTCTTTTTGATAGCCTGCCTTCATTTTTATTGGGCATTGGTTCTTTTTAACCGGCGGTTTAGCGGCTGCTGAACTTCCCAGAGGATTCCATGAACGCCCTCTATCCAAAGAACGATAGACCCCGAGGTTGGTTCCGATGTAAATAGTATCGGGATTTACCCTGTCCTGTAAAAAAGCAAAAGACCTGATCCGGATGACCGAAAGATTTTTAGTAGCCGGAGTCCAGCTTTGTCCGCCATTTTCGCTGATGAAAATAAAACCGCCACCGGTTGCCGTGTTATTCGAGGTCGCATATAACCGATTCGGTTGCTGAATATCCGGAATAATTCTTTGAACAAATCGGCTCGAAAAATTGCCATTTTGAATCGAAAAATTGCGTCCCCCATCGGTCGAAACCATTAATCCGTAATTATTTGTTCCGATATAAATTTTGTTTGGTTCTTCGGGGTGAACGGCGATGCTATTGACTTCGAGTTCACGCTGACTCTGAATAGTCCAGGTTTTACCATTGTCAGCTGACATCCAAAACCCTTCGGTTGTTCCGGCGTAAATTGCACCGTTTTTGGTTGGGTTTCTCAAAATTGCTCTGGTTCGGCGTGATTGCGAGGGGATTCCATTTACTTTAGCCCATAATTCTCCACCATTAAAAGATTCATATATTCCGCTACAAGCCGATGAAATGATATGGTCAGGATTAGTCGGGTCAATATCAATCGCAAAAACGTCCGAGTCGTCTATCATCCCTTTACTGATCAATCGCCATTTTTTTCCGCCGTCAGTTGATTTATAGGCTCTCCAGGTTGTTCCAATATAAATAATATTCGGGTTTTTCGGGTCAAAGGCGGCCGAGTCAATCAAACGAGGCAGAAACTCAACTTTATCATCGGTCATTCTTTTCCAATCTTCGCCGCGGTTATACGAAATAAAAACTTTACCGTCAGTTCCCGCAATCAACAAATTTGGATTTGCCGTGGATTGGGAAAAAGCATGTACAGCTTCGTTTTTGAGATCTTTTGATTCTTTCCAGGTTGCTCCCGCATCTTTTGAATAAAAAAATCCGCCCGGCATTTTGTGCCGATGTCCGGTCACATAGATAATATTTGAATCTTCGGCATCCACCTGAATGTTATCCAAAGTTAACTGCGGGCGATAAAACGTGACTAAAAATCTCCATGTTTTTCCGGCATCTGCCGACGTATAGACCTGACTATCCAAAGTCGTAATATAGAGCCTATTTTTTTCTCGCGGATCAATTGCCACCGCTCTCACGTCACCGCCGCTCGGACCGATCATTTGCCAGCCGTTAAAACGATTAACTTCATTATCAGTATTAGCAAAAACAAAAGTTACAGCTAAAACGGCTAAAAATAAGGCACTGGCCATTTGCTTAATATTCTGTAAAAATTTCATTATTTTGTTTCCTTAGAAAGAAATTGGATCGGAATTTTTAGTCCGTCTAAAACAAGTTTAAGATGACCCTCAGTCATTAAGTTGTTGCCCTCTAAAATGTTTGTCTAATATAAATGAATGATTGCAGGTTTTTTCCGATTTCTAAACACATTCTAACTTTTTATCTTAAAAATGCAAAGCGAGTCAGACTCGGTTGAATCTAACTCGCTCTGGAATTGGTTATATCTCATTTCGAGACATAAACGAATTGGATTACATAGGCGGTTCAGCACCAGCAGGAACCATCCAGTATTCTGTCAGTTCTCTGCCCGATTCGCCACCATCAACAATTCTGATTCTGGTTCTGTCCATACCTAAGAAATCAATTGCTTTGTTAAGTTGTTTGACTCTCTTAGCTTTAGCTTTCGCCGTACCAGTGTTGATGAGGTAAAGGGTACCGGTCGGATCTGCACTGAAATCAGTATCTCTGATATTCATCATGAAGGCTTTAACTTCATCATCATTTGCAGGTCCTTGGTCACCAACTTTCTTCGGAACCTTCTTCTCTTCTTTAACCGCTACTTCGCCTCTGGCTCTACCCGAACTATTGCATTCGCTGCAAAGGTTACCAATGTCAACCGAAGCAGTGACAGTTTGACCCTGCATCGCATCAGTCGTATTGACCGTAATAGCTGAAGTTCCTTGTCCAGAAGCAATTTCGCCACCACTGACAGTCCAGTTATATGACGGATTGTCTTGGGTACCGCCATTGATGCTGGCTGTAAAGGTCATAGTTTGACCCGGTTGGGTGATGCCCGAAGGTCCAGTCACCGTAGTCGAAGTTGGGCAGTTGCAAACCGGAACACAATCAGGACATTCCTTGACCGTGATTTGTTTGGTTTGTGTTTTGCCGCAGAATCCGCAGCCATTATCAACTGCTGAGGTGATGGTATAGGTTCCGGCTTTGACACCGGACAGATCCCAATTGACACCCGCACCACTTCCGACAATTCGTCCACCTGAAACCGTATAGTTATAGGTCAACGGGTCGCCGCTCGGATTTTCGGTCGAAGTTCTGACACCAACATTCCGATCATCATTGCATCCGTTAGATTTTGAACGACTTCCCGGAGGACACGGCAAAATTACTTCGCTTTGATCAAAGTCAATCCCGGTGACATTCGCCAGTTCTTTTGGTTGAACCGTTTCAGCCCGTGCATTGCGGCGTCCAACCCACATTTGGACGATAAATCCATGCGGGTCAGTTGACGTTCTGAACACGTTTGAAAGCGGTCCGCTAGCGGTTAGTGTTTGAAATGGAACAATTACTCCAGAAGATGAAGTATATGTATCTTGTGTTAAGGAATTAAGAAACAAAGTCGGATAATCAAGTGTAGTGACGTTTTGATTAAACTGTTCATCATTTGTGTCATCTTGTGAATTTGCGTGATAACGATAAGCAAAACCCATGCCCCACCAACGAGCAGGATAAATACGAACACCAGCGAGAATATCCAAAGGATTGTTCTCAAAGACATTCGGAGTCCGTCCACCCATATAACGGGTTTGCCCATATTCCAACATCGGTTGGAAGTATTTGTTGACCGGGAAATCCACACCGGCTCCCCAGCGGAATTCATCAGGACGATCTAAAAGAGTGAATGTTCCGTTCGGAAATTCACCTTTCACACTACTGTTGTAGATGTAGGTTGCATTGGCTGACACATTGGCCCAGGTTGCGGCTCTTGAATCAGCAAAGAAGCCAACTCCGATGTCACCGCGATTGCCGCCGGGGCTTGCGCCACGCTGCAATTGGTTGAACCCGGCAAAGTCTGAAGCTGTATCATTATACCAACGGTAAAATGCTACGACGCCCCAACCGAATGCACTTTCAGGGCTATTGAATCTCCATTTGAGACCTGCATTGTAGGTACTGAAAGCACTTGTCCCGTAACGACGATTTATAAACGGCGCATCAGGTAAATAACTCGGGGCAGATGAATAAGCCACCGGAGCAGTTCCACAGGGTGTGCTAGTGTTTCGGCAGGTTAGTCCCTGAGTTGACAGAACAAAGCCAGGCAGGATGCCGCCATAGGCAGAACCGACGCCAGGGAATAAGTCTGCCGCACCGCCGGCACGCGGCGGTCCGAGAAGAGCGTTACCAGTTAGGTTATTACCAAAAACAATTGCACTACCTGAAAAAACAGCCAGTCCAGAATTAATTCCATATGTTCCGGCACTGCCGCCGCTGTATGGGAATTGAGCGAAAGGCATTCCGGCCGGACGATAAACTGCCCGATTAGATAAGCCGCCCGATGTTCCGGGAGCTAAGACGATTGCCGCCGGAAGGGTTCCAAGTGGTAACTGCGAATTAGGTAAATAAAAACCTGAAAGATTTTGGGGATTGTTGACCTTCACTCCTCGATAGGCATCGGTGGTAAAGAACAACTCTAAATGGTCATTAAGACCAATATTGAAGCTCACCGGAATTTCAGTAAAGTCTGCATTTCCCGGATCGCGGTCAAAATTGCTGTAAGCAATACTAAAAGTGTACTCACCTTTTCTCAAGGTTTGTCCATCATATGTTAAAAACAACCCAGTCGGACCTCCGACCACACCGCCAGTCCCTACAGTTGGGGCTAAGTTACGGTTGTCGTCAGGCGATCTCAGCGTCTGGGCTGACACGGCAAAAACCATTGCCAACGATACTAGCGCGATTATGAGCGCGTTTTTCGCGAGTCTCATCTCTTTCCTCCGGCGAAAATATTATTTAAAATTTATTTTTCAATTTTAATGGTAGATTACTTAAAAAGGAATGTAAAACTTTTCTTCCTCTAAATAGACTACATTAATTATTGCAAAATTGGAAGTTATAAGTTTCAAAATTATTAATTTATTCTCAAATAATCTCCAATCAAAAGTTTAAGAAGCTTTCTGGTACAAAACTAAAAGTGACCTTTTTATACGAGAATATTGACAAAAAGTCAAACTTTTAATTATCACAAAATGCTCTCTTGCCAAGACAATAAACTATATTTCCTTGAAAATCAAGCATTTTTGACATTCTTTCCTGAAAAGTTTGTTTTTTGTCTAAGCGTAAATGCCGCGCATCCGGGTGTCATAGGCCACCCGGTCAATGGCTAACATATAGGCGGCCGTTCTGGTATCAACTCCATGTTTGGTCGCATAATGACAAAGTTCATCAAAACTGGCCACCATTTTTTCTTCCAACCGCTGATTAACTTCATCTTCGCGCCAAAAATAACCCATCCGATCCTGCACCCATTCAAAATAAGAAACGGTGACACCACCGGCGTTGGCCAAAATATCCGGAATCACAAAAACGCCGTTGCTATGTAAAATTTTATCGGCCTTCGGAGTGGTTGGACCATTGGCTCCTTCGGCTAAAATTTTACATTTAATTCTGTCGGCATTTTCCGAAGAAATTTGATTTTCGGTTGCGCACTGGGCCAACACATCACATTCAATTTCTAAGATCTCACTGTTTTTGAGATATTCGGCGTCAGGGTAGCCTTCTAGTGAACGATTTTTTTGCAAATATTTGAGAACTCTCGGGATATTTAATCCTTTTTTATTATAGACCCCACCACCGACATCTGAAATGGCAATTATTTTATAACCTTTTTCGTGCATCAGTTGAGCGCCGATCCCCCCGACGTTACCCGATCCCTGAACTACGACTCTGGTTTCGTGCGCACGTAAATCAAAACGCTTGATAGCTTCATTAACACAAAACAATAGTCCCCGGCCGGTTGCTTCGCGACGTCCGAGCGATCCGCCGAGGGCTACCGGTTTGCCGGTCACAACCCCCGTCACCGTATGGCGGGCATGCATCGAATAAGTATCCATGATCCACGCCATCGTCTGCTC
>JANOEF010000566.1:0-6095 GCA_031413075.1 Acidobacteriota bacterium
GCAGACTGCGTTATATTGACGGCTGCCGTGATACGCTTTTGATTCCGCCGTTACTCAAGGGCGATCCGTGTCTGAATGCGCTTTATTTTCCTAAATCAATCACCCAAACGCCGCATACGCATCCCTCGGTGCGGGTCGGAATCGTGGCCAAAGGCCGCGGAGAATGTCTGACGCCTGATGGGGTTTTTCCTTTACACGCCGGACTTGCCTTTATTATTCCGCCTGATTCCCGGCATAGTTTTAATACTTTTGATGATGAAATGGTCGTTATCGCTTATCATCCCGACAGTGATTTTGGCGCAACTCACGAAGAACATCCGATGATCAATCGAACGATCGTTGATGGAGTTTCAGCAGCGAAGTTAGAGAATATTCGCACTAAAGGAGACTAAAAAAGATGATCTGTCCGCATTGCAAGCAGAGTGTTACCTACAAAGAACGTCATTACAATATTTGTTCGAACTGCAACAAAGAGTTTGCCTTTGAGCCAAAAACTCATAAGTTGCAATTGTCTGACGCTTATTTTTCCAACGTGGTAAAAAAACTAAGCAACAATGACAAACTGTTTTTCACTCCGCAACAACTGCAGTTTGCTCTCAGTCAAAAGAAAATAAAAAATAGTTTTAGCGTTTACTGGCTGTTTATTCCGGCGATTATCACAACGATCGTTGCCATTGTTATTTCAGCAAATTTTGTTTTTGTGAATTCGATAAATTCTCTTTTTGCCGGGGGGATAATTTTTTCTCTTTGGATGATCTTTATTCCTTTACTGGTCAGATACCGAAAAATGAATTTTTCGCTTCCGCAAGCTTTTATTGAATTTGAGAGTGATGTTTTGCATCGCTGGAAACAGATTTATGGCAAATATCCCGACAAGTTGTTGGTTAATTATTCACCTCCCGGCGATTTTAACTTTGACCTCAAGGGAGTTTTGATTTGCGATCAGCGCGAAATCGGGCGATGTCTGATAGCCAATCACGCTGCTAAGAATCTGGCAATTGTGGCCGATCTCAATCAACTTAACGATTTGCTGCAAAAACGGGGTGTCTTGCCGATTTATGTTCTGCACGATGCGAGCCGTGACGGCTATCAATTTTTTGAAAAATTAAAACAGCAATTCGGTCAGCACACCCGGGTTTTTGATCTTGGATTTCGTCCGCAGGCGGTGATGAAGACGAATCTTCTGAAATTTCGCGAACCCGGAACTCGGCAGAATTTCAAGAGTTTGACGGCTGAGGAGAATAAATGGCTGAATGATGGATATTACACACCATTATTTGCTTTACGACCGGAAAAATTAATTCAATATGTGACCAGACAAATGGAAAACAGGTCTCAAGCTATGGCGGACGGCAATGCTCGGGAAAAAGCAAAAGCCATCGGATTTATGACCTGGGCAGGGGAAAAGTAACCCGTAGGAGCATTTGGCAGCGATGAAGTTTAACAAAATATTAGAGATTAGTCTGGAGAACCTGCAGTCTTTCGGACGGGTGTATTTCACGCCGAAACAACTCTTTTACGAATTTTGCCGAGTTTCACGTTTTCCGTTCGCCGTTGATTTGAAAAAATTTGCTCCTGTTCTCGGCAAAATTTCCAATCTGGTGCGAAATCCGAACACTCTTGAACCGCCAATTACCTGGGAAGAGTTTGAGGCAGAATTTGAAAATTATCGGCAGAACCGCCGCCTCGAAGGTCTTTTGCAGATTGAGTCAGAAATAGGTTTTCCCGCCGAATTTCCGCCGGATCTAATGCTCTACGGACTACCAAAAGTTTTGATTTGCGAAACGGATGAAATCGCCCAAATGCTCAGAGCAAATCAGTTTCATCTGCAAACGCCGTGCGCTGTCCTGAGTTTGCCGGAAGCATCTCCGTTTCCTGAAATCTGGCGAAAAATGTTAGACCGAGCCGAAAATCCACAGGTTTATTTTTTGCACAATGCGAGTCTGCCAGCCTATTCAGTTTTGCAAAATCTACGCCAAACTCTTGAGCTAAAAGCAGAAATTCCGCTTCGTCCGCTGGGCATCCGGCCGATTCATGCGATGCGTTTGCAACTCTTTGCCCATCGGTCAGTTTCCCGGGATTTTGATCTTTCGGATTTTGTTTTTTTGAGCGACGATGAAAAAAAATGGTTGAAAGATGGCCGTTCAGCCGAAGTTTCATCCGTTTCCCCGATGCGTTTGTTACGCGTTTTGCGGAGACTTATTTTAGATTTGGAAATTCCGGCAAGCAATTGGCCGCTCAAATTGCCAAAAAAGAATTTGGGTTTTATGTAACTATTTATGCCGACAAATTATCGAACAATCGAATATACAGACGAACTTTTAGCTGATCAAACTGTTTGCCGACGCTACCATGATGGCCGCGTCGAATGGCGAAAACGGCTTGATGAAACAAAGATCGAATGGCGTGATAATCAATCCAACTCCGGTGTTGACGAATTATTAGGCGATTCCATTATCAAGCGCATTGACGGCACAAACACGATGTATGCCCGCGAACAGGGCTACGGCCGAACGCTCTGGTCAAACAATCTCTTGACCGTTAACCGAACCTCATTTGGGGGCAAAGTCGGTGGATTGTTGACCGCCATGGGCGGCGCGATGTTGCTCGGAAGCCTGGTTATTCCGCCAATGATGCTGGGCGCTCAAGAAGAGGAACAACTCCGCCAACAACAAGCCCTACAGCAACAGCAATCATCCAGTTCATCTTCGAGTGGAGATGGCGGGAGTTGGGATGATTCGGGCGATTTCGGGGATTCGGACGGAGATTTTGGGTAAAAGAAGTTTGTCGTTAATAATTTATTTCGACTTTGTTAGATTAACTTTTTACCCTTTCGATCAGTTGTTGGCTCGGAGCAATAGTCTCCGTTCCTGCCAGATTGCAACACAATCTAACCGAGTTTTACCAAGCTCAAGTTGAGAAGCACCAAATATCTGACATTTTGAGCGACTTCGCCAAAAATCAATTTGAAAATAACCAGACATCTTTCAAACGCTCGCGCGTTTGGCAGGCAAGGATGCCCGCGCTCCCAGCCAAAAGCCATTTATTTATCAATCTTGATTTGATCTAAAAAAGTAGAGTTATGCCGCGTTTTGCTGCCATTTTCTCAAACAATAACCTGGAGAAATTACACGATTTTGCCATTGAAATGGATGGCGAAAACTTATTTTCATTTTCAGATAAAGCCATTTTCGCACTTACCTCACACTCCCACGGAAACGCCAAATTCTTCCAATTTGAAAAACTCATCGCGGTCGGTGAAGTTATAATCTACAATCGAGATGAGTTAAAAGAAAAAATCGGTTCGGCTACGAATTCAGACGGCGAATTGTTACTTGAGATCTACGCCAAATACGGCACAAAAGGTTTTAGCCGAATCGAGGGAATGTTTGCGGCGGTCATCTATGATGGCGAAACACTACTTTTAGTCCGCGACGCAAGCGGCAAACGCCCGCTTTTTTATACCGAAACTAAGGACTCATTTGCCGTTTCGTCTTCGCTCAAATCGTTACGCAAATTTCCGCAATTAGAAGTCAAACTTAATCTACCGGCGGTTGCTTCATTTCTGACCTTTGCCTATTTGCCCGATTCGGAAACTCTGCTCGAAAACGTTTTTGAACTCTGTCCTGCACACGCTTTGCAAATCTTTCCGAATAGAAAACCGGAATTGACAAACTATTACGAACCGGTTGAACAAATTGACGAAACAGTTTCGACTGAACCACATATCCTAAATCTTCGCCAAACGCTGGAAACTTCGATACTTAATAAATTGCCAAAAACTGACGAAGAAGTGGGAGTCTTTCTTTCGGGCGGAATTGACAGCAGTTTGGTCGCGGCGTTGGCCGCAAAATTTCGCCCGGGAAAAGTCCGTACATATTCGATTGCTTTTGGACGGGAAAATCCAAATGAAACGGCTTATTCAGATTTGGTGGCCGCTCATTGTGTGACCAATCACAGAGTGTTGAGTTTTAACGGCAAGCAAATTGCTCAGCATTTTGCTGAAACTGTGGCGTTGCTCGATTGTCCGGTCGGCGATCCTTTAACTGTCCCGAATTTTCTACTGGCAAAAGCGGCCGCCGGTGATGGATTGAAGCATGTTTTTAATGGCGAGGGTGGTGATCCATGTTTTGGCGGACCGAAAAATTTGCCGATGCTGATTTTTGCTCTCCAACAAGAAAAACATCAATCTCTTTCCACGATTTATCTGCAATCTTATCGAAAATGTTTTGATGATTTGCCGTTTTTGCTTACGAATGATGTCCAAAATCAACTGAAAAGTTCGTTAAATTTAGAAAGATTCGTTGAGCCATTTTTGGAAAATAAGCAAATGAACTCGTATTTGAATCGTTTGCTGTATGTCAACATTCGCACCAAACTGGCTCATCATATTTTGCCGAAAGTTGAGCGAATAACTTCGTTTTGGGATCTCTCCGGACATTCTCCACTTGCTGACAAAGCTATTATTGACAACGCTTTCACGATTCCGCCCGAACTAAAATTACACGGCACGATCGAAAAATGGATTTTGAAAGAAGCGGTCAGGGATTTACTGCCTGCGACGATCATTGACCGCCCCAAAAGCGGTATGCGTGTTCCCGTTCAAAATTGGCTGAATGGAGCCTTAAAGGATTTAGCCAACGATTTATTGTTTGGCAAAAAAGCTCGCGAACGTGGGCTTTTTCAAGAGAAAACTATCCGCACCTGGCTCCGGGGAGAAGGATTGATCTATGCCCGACAAGGCGGAAAACTCTGGCTTTTGTTGACGCTGGAACTTTGGTTACAGGCGTTTTGGGATGATTGAAAAAGAGATTTGCCATTTCATAAACGTGGAAAGACGCGAAAAAGTCTTTGCGTCCCGGCATCCTTGCGTAAGAATATGCTCAATAAAACTCATCTTTCCGCAATTTATTTTACTTGTGCTTGGCGGTTGCCAACGATTATACTTGAACCTTAAAACTTTCAAATCAGGAGTTGGTGAAAATTATGAATTGCCCGGTATGTAATGTGACTTTAACGATGACGGATCGTCAGGGAGTTGAAATAGACTATTGTCAGAAGTGTCGGGGAGTCTGGCTGGACAGAGGTGAGCTGGATAAAATCATTGAGCGTTCAGTGGGCAATCAACCGCACGTTTCCTCCGAACCGCGTTACGAGAAACCACGCGAACAGCATCATTACAAAAAAGACGACGATCATTATTACAAAAAGAAGAAGAAAGAATCATTTTTAAGCGACCTTTTCGATTTTTAATTTGATTGCATTTTGAGAATTATTTCTCCCAGAAAACACAAAAGCACGCGGAAACTAAGAAATTTATTTGAAGAACTCTATGATTTCGCCAGCTTGTGTTTTACTTTCCGTGTGTTCCGCGTATTCAGCGGGAATCTTTTTCTTAACCGAACGAACATTAAATTGATTTTCTTTTCTTCGCATCTCCGCGTCTCTGCGTTAAAATTTCCTCAATGAAAGTTACAATCGCAGAAATGATTTTTTTATAACTATTGCTATCTATTGCCATCTATTGCTAAAATCTATCCAAAGGAGTTTTTTTAATTATGGGAACCGCAACATTAAATATTTCGCTGCCGGACACGATGAAAACAGAGGTCGAAGAAATTATTGCAACCGAAGGTTATGGCAATACAAGCGAGTTTTTTCGTGATTTGGTGCGTAATTACTTGAAAGAACGTCGGGAAAGAAAAATCGAAGATTTACTTTTGGAAGGAATCAACAGTGGCGAATCTACGCCTTTAACTAAAGATGATTTTGAAAAAATCAAACAACGCGGTATGCAAAGGCTTCAACACAAATTGAAAAAATGAATTACGAAATCAGAAAAAAGCCTCAAGCAGAACGCGACATCGAAGAATGTTTTGTTTATATTGGCGAAGAAAATCTTGATATTGCCGTTCATTTTTTAGTCGCCGTTGAAGACAGCATCGAAGAAATCGGCAGAAATCCTTTTATCGGAAAGGCGCGCGAATTCAAATCCTCACAGCTACAAAATCTGCGGATGTGGCTGGTCAAAAACTTTTCAAATTATCAGATTTATTACACAGTCGAATCGGAAACTATTGAAATTATTCGGGTTC
>JANOEF010000567.1:0-4418 GCA_031413075.1 Acidobacteriota bacterium
GGCGCCGCGTTCGATCCGACGACCAACAC
Organism: Acidobacteriota bacterium; assembly: GCA_031413075.1. Classification (GTDB taxonomy): domain Bacteria; phylum Acidobacteriota; class Blastocatellia; order Pyrinomonadales; family Pyrinomonadaceae; genus JAIBCC01. The sequence goes on from JANOEF010000567.1 coordinate 30, forward strand.
GTTGTTCGTGCCGTCGTTGACGAACCCGATCATCGTACAGATCGTGCGGCTGGCCGCCGCCCAGGGGAACCTGCAGTACCGACGCGGTGGCGTGCAGAACCTGCCCATGCTCGACGGTCTGCGGCTGTGGAAGCCGCCCTATAGCCGTGTGACGGCCTACCACCTCAACACGGGCACGATTGCGTGGCAGGTACCGGTTGGCGACGGGCCGCGACACCACCCGTTGCTCAAAGATCTCAACCTCGGCCCACTCGGCACCGGGACACGCAACAACCCGCTCGTGACCGCGACGCTGCTGTTCATCAGCCAGTGGTCCTGCGGCCTTGGTGGGGGAGAAAATCTGGCGGTCGGCGGACGGCCGTTGTCGAAGCTCGAGCCGGAAGTCCCGATGTTTCGCGCCTTCGACAAAGCGACAGGCGCGCTCGTCTGGCAGACCGAGCTGCCCATCAGACCCGCTGCCTCGCCGATGACCTACCGCCACGGCGGGCGCCAGTACATTGTGATGGCCGGTGGCGGCGGCCTCGACGCCGAGATCGTCGCCTACGCGTTGCCGTGATAGCAGCGGAGACTTCGGAGGCAGCGGCTCAACACGGAGGAGCGAAGCAATGGAGGTTTTCTTATTCAAAGATTCTAAAACTCTGGCGGAAATTTTATCTTGCAAATTTATAATCTGATCAACCTTTCCGTCAAAGATTTCCGACCAAAGTTGCTCGCCGCTTTCGACCGCGACTAATTGTAAAGTAACTCGAATTATGTCGCCCTCTTGCTGAATTCTGCCGTCTAAAATTGCATCAACCTTGAGGTTTTTCCCGATCTCAAAAATACTCAGCTCGCTTTTTGCGAAACGCAGAACCGAAGCCGTCGGACGGATAGAAATTTCCTTGACGCCGCCGAGTTTGGTAATCAAAGAATCAGTAATTTGCCAACGCAATTCTTCATCATCGGCTTTGGCGGAGTGCGATTTCATGGGCAAAACAGCGATGGATTTGATCGGCTGATTTGAAAGAGATTTAGTGGGTTGGTAGAAGTAAAAGCCGAAAGCCGTGGTCAGAATTACTAAACAAACCGTCAGTGGGACCCAAAAACGTCCTGGTTTAGATCGAGGAGGTTTAGTGATTTCGTTAGTGTTCGGCTCTTGAGAATTTTCTAATTCTTCGATCAGCGTCCGCGAAATCGAATGTCTTTCGATAATCAACTCATCGTGACCGTTGGCGTGAATCTCGCCCGTAAAACGATAACCGCGACGCGGGACGGTTTGGATTAAATCCGATTCGCCGTGTTCTTCAAAAGTTTTCCGCAAACGGTAAATGTGACGCGAGAGATTGCTTTCTTCGACAAATGAATCTGCCCAAACCCGGTTTAATAATTCTTCTTTGGTGACAACCTCGCCGCCGCTTTCAGTTAAAACACAGAGTAGTTCGATTTCCTTCAAAGCCAGCTTAACCGGCTCGTCCCCGTGCCACAAAACCTTTTTTTCGGCATCCAAACGAAACTTTCTAAATTCGCGTAAGTAATTGATTTTAGTATCCATAACCCCTCTGGAGAAATAATGGAGAAATAATGGAGAAAAAGTTCAAGACTTTTTTGGTCTATCGGAATTAAATTCTCCCCATCAGCGAATTTCGCATTGACAGGCTTTAACGGAAGCGATTAGCAAGCAAACTGTTTGTTTTCGTTAAAGCCGATTGTAAATCAAAGATCAGAAATTTCAAAGAAAATTCTGAAATAGCGAAGAATTCAACTAATGAACTCAAAAAAATGAGGAGCGAAACAAACAATGATTTCTATCAATAAATTTTTTCTCAGGTTTTCGATGATCAGCGTGTTGCTGATTTTAATCGGCGCAAATTTTAATGTTTATGCCAAAGAGCCGGCGTTTTTGGAAGTCAGAATGAACGCCCCCGATAAAATATCAGGCGGAGAAATCATTAAAGTAAAAATCTATACCGATCGAACTCGAGAAAATTCGGCTGAAGAACTGGTCTTTAGATTAGAAACCGACAATCCTCAGATAGTCATCCTGCCTTTTTCGGAAGTTAAAATATTATCCAATAAGGCTGAAGTAGAATTTGAGGTTCAAACCAAAGCAAGTCCGATCAAAACTAACATTTCGATCAGAGCCTTTTTGCGTCCGGATGAACAAATTCAAGTTCAACAAAGCGTAGAAATAGTTCCGGCACGGCTCAAAAGTGTCAGTTTCAGTCAACCTTCGATGATTGGGACGCATGGCAGTAAAGTCGAATGCGCCGTTTATTTGCAAGCCCCGGCACCGGCCGGCGGAATCGAATTATATCTGAGTCCGTTCTATGTGGCCGCCGTCAGCGGCGCAGAAGACATCTACGTTCAATTTACAAATCTCCGCGTTCCCGCCGGAAGTAATAAATTCTCTTTCCAAATCGAATATGATGAGATTCGCACCAATGACTCACAGCAAGTGAGCCGAATTGACACTAAGACTAATTTTAACCGGCTAAAAAGAATCGTCGAGTTTATCGTGGCGTTAGATCCTCAGCAATCATCCGGCTCAAAAACAGGCTTGCAATGGCAAACAATCCCGGGGTTTGCCGCTAAAACTAAATTTGATGTAACTCCATTACAAGTTTCGTCAATCTCCGTCCAACCCGCTGCCATTACCGGCGGAAATGAGGCGCTTGGAAACTTCACCTTGTCCAACGCGCCGGGAAATAACGAAACAATTTTTTTTACACCTGCTCGTAATAGACCGGCACCTTTTTGGGTCAAGCCTTTGGGGTCAAGTTGTCAGGAAACAGCAGATTTCTTACGTCTTGAAATGGCTTTAACCCAAGGCGTGACCAGTTATACATTTAAGGTCTGCACGTCTTCGGTAACAGCTATCGGCACCGGAAAAATCGAGGCTCATTTGCGAAGCGGAAAATTTGAAACGGCCGTCACCATCCAGCCATAAGGAGAAAAGTTATGAAACCCAGTCAATTTGTAAAACCATTTTGGATGATATTACTCTCAATTTGTTTTTTAACGTCGAACTTCGGGCAAATTGATCCAAATACTAATCCAGAAAAATCTTTGGCTTCTTCGGCAATCCCAAATTCAAATGTTACTTCGCTCACTTTATCAAAAAAAGAGGTGGTCGCCGGTTCAACTTTAGAAGGCACGGTGACTTTGGCTATTCCCGCTCAGTTTGGCGGAAGCGTTGTTCCGCTCACCAGCGATAATCGGGCGGTCATTGTTCCTGAAAGCGTGACGGTTCCGATGGGGGCCACCAAAGCTACCTTTACCATCAGAACCGAGACGGTTGAAAAAGAACTTTCTGCCACCGTTAAAGCGGGTTCGGCAGAAACTCAAAAGAGTGCAATTATTAATATTAAGCCGCTCATAATCAGTTCGCTAACACTTTCAATATCCAATGTCGTGGGCGGCTTAACCGTTCGCGGAACGATTTCGCTGAATGGTCCGGCTCCTTCTACCGGTTTCAATATTTCACTTGGGAGCAGCAATGGGACAACAGCTCGCGTTCCTTCACAACTAACTATTTTGCGCGGACAAACCTCTGCCACTTTTGACATCGCAACTTCCAAAGTGACGGCTGATACGCCCGTCGCCATTTCCGGCAGACCAACCGACGGATCGGCCGGGAGCATCACCGCTAATCTGACGGTTACGCTCCCGCTGATTCCTGAAATAATTTCAATGACGACTAACCCAGTAATGACGGCGACCAGCCAGGAGTTTATTAATTTTGGGTTTGACCGTTCCATGCCTTCCAGCCATTCCGTTCAATTAAACAGCAGTAATCCAACGGTCATTGCTGTCCCTCCAACCTTAAATATACAAATCGGCGGACAATCGAATTTTCGGTTGACTGTTACTCCAAACCAAGTTGTATCAGATACAAATGTTACGATTACTGCAATTAGCGGAAATTCAACCAAAACGGTTAATCTCACGGTGCGTCCATTTAGGCTTGAATCGGTAATTTTCAATTCAAATAATGTCTTAGGCGGAACCAGTGTTGTCGGGACCTTGACTTTGAATCTGCCGCGAAATGCCGAAACCATCATTTCTTTAACCACTTCGGATGCTTCGGTTTCGATGCCAACCTCAATTACTATCCTTAATGGACAGACAACTGCCACCTTTGAAGCCTTTACGCAAGCCGTAACCAGTCAGCGAAATGCAAATATTACCGCAACCCTGCCAAACAGTTTGGGGAGTAAGCTAGTCACCCTGACGATTTCACCGATAGCCATTGAGACGCTTACTTTATCAAATTCAATTTGTGATTTAACCAAAGTTTGTCGAAATAATTTGAGCGGAACGATTTCTTTAAACGGGACTGCTCCCCAAGCGGGAGTGACGATTGCTTTGGACAGTAATCAGCCTCAAAATGCCGCCGTGCCAACCACGCTT
>JANOEF010000568.1:0-45452 GCA_031413075.1 Acidobacteriota bacterium
GGTTGAAATGGGCGAGTATGAAGGCAAGAAAACTGCCAAAATTAAGATGAAAAACGGGCGGAGTTTAACAACGCTCGTTGAAACAAATGGCAAATGGTTGGCTGACACCATCTGGTTTGATTAAGAGAAGAGTCCTCACAAAAGGGTTAGATTCAGTCCAAATTCTTTTTTGAATTACGTAGGAAAAGTATGGTCTGGTCCTTATCTTTCTGACCCTTTTGACTCTCCAAACCGCTGCAGGCATCAACCGCGAAAGGTTTTACTTCGGAAATGGCGGCTAAAACATTTTCGTAATTGAGCCCTCCCGCCAAATACATTTGCGGAAAGATCTCCTGCACTTTTTGAGCGATTTCCCAATCAAAAGTTTCGCCTGTCCCGCCGTGTTCGTATCGTGAGTAGGCATCCAGCAAGATCGCGTCAACCTCATACAGCAAAATATCTTCCGGCTGAAATTCGGTCGAAACGCGAAACGCTTTGATAATCTCCAAACCTGTTTCAGCTTTCAGTCTGCGCGCAAATTCGGGCGTTTCTTCGCCGTGGAGTTGGATCGCGTTGAGTTTGGCGATTTCGGCAATTCCCACGATTTTTTCTAAACTTTCATTGACGAAAACTCCAACTTTCAAAACTTCGGCGGGCAATTGTTCGATGATTTCCCGCGCTTTTTCGGCTTCGATAAAACGCGGACTTTTCGGATAAAAGTTAAACCCCAAAGCGTCTACCCCGAATTTGACGGAAAGCAGAGCATCTTCCAGATTGGTGATTCCGCAAATTTTAACTTTGGTCATTCTTTTTCGTCCACAGATTGACACAGATAAACACAGATAAGTAAAGATTTTTTCAAAGCATTTTCAAATTATCAAAAAAATATCCGTGTCAATCCGGGTGCATCCGGGGTTAAAATTTCCCCGTTTTATTGCTTCTCAAATTTTGCAATAAAAGCATAGCGGCGGGCAATTGAAGTAACGGCTAATGTTCCTAACCCCTCTGATTCCAACGATTCCAGATGCGGCATCAGGTCGCCCCAAAATTGAACGTGAAATTGTTTGAGCCAGCCTTTTAATAACTTTTGAAACAAACGCGGCAGATCTTTTTGATCGTAAAAATCCACGATATAAAAACTCCCGCCTGATCGTAAATTATTTAGTGCATTGGCGATAGACTCTTTCCAGGGCGGAATCATCGAAATCGAATAACTGAAATAGATTGTGTCAAACGGCTGGTCTAAATTAAAAGTCGCCTGATGGGTAAAATCATCGGCCAGCGCAACTTTTAGTTCAACATTTTTGAGAGAATTGGCGTCAACTTTTTTTTGCGACTCTTCGATCATCACGCTCGACGCATCGAGACCGAAAAAGTTCGCCATCGGAAATTTCTTTGCCAAAATTGCGAGATTGCGCCCCGTTCCGCAACCAACTTCCAGCACCTTTTCACCCGTTTTGACATTCATTTGGGCGATTAGTTGGTCGCGCCCCAGAAGATAATATTTGCGGGTCAAATCATAAAAGTATCGCTGATAACGATACATCCGGTCCATACTTTCAAAAGCACCGTCTGAATTTTGGATTTTGGATTTTGGATTTTGGATTTCGTTTGTCATGGCAAAATATAGAGATGAAAACCACCGTAAATTGAAGCGCGGTCCTGTTTGAAAAGTTCCACTGACCAATCTTTTTCGTATTTGAATTTAGCTAAAAGTTCGCTCGGTAACGCATTTTCAAGCGGAGAATTGGCGCCGGCTGTCCGAAAAATTATCCGCGAATTCTTTTCGCCTCGATTCGCAATTGTTTCCCAGAGATCGGTCAAAATCGGCGGCGTCATCCAGTCTTGCGCGTCTAAAAAAACAAATCGGTTGAATGAGCCGACGGGACGATGCTTAATTTCGTCCGTCACCGAACCGATTTTTGCGCTCACCCGTGAGATATTTTGCTTCAATTGAGTAAAATTTTCCGCTTTCAGATATTCGGGAATGGCCGCACGATTTTCAGTGTCGTATTTGCGGGCAAAGGCTTGCCAGGCAAAATAGTTCTCCTGGATCGGATAATTAACCGCGAGCCGTTTGGCCCGTTCCCGATAAATATCAATAACGCTCCCGCCTTCGGCCAAATCTTTTTTGAGTTCCTCGTATTGCTGCGGCGGAATGCCCAAACCAAACATCGTAATCGGCAATTTGCCGACCGTTTTGATAAAGAAACTATCGAAAAAAGGATTGATAAATTGGTCGTAAAGTTCGGCTTGTTCGGCCGGTGTTTTGGCCGCCAAAACTTTGTCTGGGCGGCAACCGATCAAATTGGCAAAACGATGAAAGAATCGCAAAAAGTAGCCGTTTCGCGAATGTTCATAAAGTCCGCCTTTGTTGAAAATATTGATCTTTTTATCCCAAAACTTGCGAGCCTCGGCGTCGAGCCCGGGTGCCATAAATTCTTGATAATTTTTGACGTTGTCTGGACTTTTGCCGTAACCGAAAAAATTAAAAAAGTCTTGATGGGTCGGCAAAAATTCAAGCGCGGCTAATTTCAAACGAAGTAAAAAAATATGATGACGATTTAGATCAACCGCAGTCACACTTTCGGGATTTTCAACCAAATAATTCAGGACATTGCAACCGCCGGATGAAATAGTGATGACACGGGAATTTTCGTCTAATTTGAGGGCTTCGAGGTCAACCCGCGGGTCTTCCCAAATTTGATTATAGACAAAGGCATCAAACCAAACGGCAAATAACTTTTGCAAAATGCCTTGCTTCGAGGAGGTGTTTTCGTGCTGAACTGCACTCTGGAGAGACGCATCATTGGAATTCATAAATTTTGTTTGTGAATAGTAATTGGTAATTGGTAATTGGTAATTGGTAACTGGTAACTGGTAATTGGTAATTGGTAATTCGTAATTCGTAATTGATAATTCGTAATTGGTAATTGGTAATTGGTAATTGGTAATTGGTAATTGGTAATTGGTAATTGGTAATTCGTAATTCGTAATTGGTAATTGGTAATTGGTAATTGGTAATTCGTAATTCGTAATTCGTAATTCGTAAATTGTGAAATATCCCGTATTCACTATTCCCTATTCATTGACCATTACTTCTACCGGATCAATGTCCGACGCCTTCCAGGCCGGATAAAGTGCGCCGACCAAACTTCCGCCGATGGCGATCGCAATGGCTGTCAGAATCCAACCGAGGCTGAATTCAAACTGGAGTTCATAAATTCGTTGAATCCCCGCCGAAGCCAGCACCGAAACGGCAAAACCAAAGATGATTCCGAGCACGCCGATTAAAAATGCCTCGCCTTCGATGACCGCGACGATAAAGGACTTTGAAGCTCCGAGCGATTTTAAGATACCGATTTCTTTACGTCGTTCGGTGATGGTCGTGTACATCGAAAGCAGAACAAATATTGTACTGACAAAGGCTCCGAGTCCGACCAAAACCCGCAAAAATGTGTTTAGGGAAGGGAGCCTTTCCTGCGCATCAACGATCAGATCGCGGGTCAGGTTAATTTTGTTGCCGGGCAAGGCTTCATTGATATTTTTCGCCACCACTTCCGGATCGGCGCCGTCTTTTAGTTTAATCAAAATATAAGTGCATTTATTGGGAAATTGGAGCGCGTCCTGCATGGCGGCCAGTGACATTTTGATTCGTGATCCCGAAGGCGGCGAAAAAACTCCGACCACTTTATATTTTTTACTGCCGAAAAGCTCAATGGAATCTCCGAGCTTCAACTGGTCATCGCGCATTTGGCGTTCATCCAAAATGACCTCGTCAATTGACTGAAGCGGCCGGCCCGACACGATTTCGGTGCCGTTCATGGCGGAAAACGTCTCCCATTCGATTCCTTCGTAATTAATAAAGCCAAAGCGGCCTTTGGGCGAGGCTGTCACGTTGCGGCCAACGGCGGTGACCGTTTGGACGCCGTCAATCTGCATCAGCCTTTCTTTATAATTAACGCTGAGGCTCATATTGGCGCTGGACAATTCCATCGCACCAGGGCGGGTAAAAACGATTTCGGCCTTCCAATTGTTAGCCCGTTTGGCCATATCGTTGGTCATCCCGCGAGCCAATCCGGTAAAAAGCACGACTAAAACCACACCGAGAGCGACGCCGATAATGCTGATCAAAGTGCGAAAAGGGCGAGTCCGTAAATTTGCTAAGACTAATTCGAGCATAAGATAAAAGACGAATTACGAATTACGAATTACAAATTGCGAAAAAGCGGCAGCTCCTTTCTATTCCGTCCTTTTAAAATTCATAAATTAAAATGACTTCCCGCGTTCGTAATTCGTAATTCGTAATTTACGAATTGTTTATTCTATCGTATCTGACGAACTTTCGGAAATTGAAAAAAAAAAGACGCGATATTGCTACCGCGTCAAAAGTAAGACAGTTTCTTAATTCAAGTTAGAAAACCAATCGTCCGCCAATGATGATTCGTCGGTTTCCGCCATTGGTTGCCCACTGGTTGAGGAAAGCCGCGCCGGCACTGCGTCGTCCTTCGGGAACCCCGAAGTTACGATGATTGATAGCGTTGAACATATCAACTCGGATTTGGAATCGCACTCGTTCGGTAACCTGAGTGTTTTTGATGATTCCAAAATCAAAACTTTCAATATCGTCAGCCCGCAAAATGTTCCGTCCGGCATTGCCGACTCGTTGAGCCGCAGTGACAGCACTAAACAAACTGGCACCGCCGGCTTGAATGATCTCGATAATTGACATACTTGAAAGGTCTAAGTTGGTGTTCACATTTGCCCGGATTGCGTTTCCGACCAATCCGTCAATTCCGTTCAGAGCACCGGCCGGGTCGGAACCGTTAAGAACCGTGAACGGCGCGCCGCTTTGCAAAGTAAAGAACGAATTGACCTGCCATCCGCCCAAAACCTTTCCGCCAAATCCCTTTTGGTCTTTGAAAAACGGAAGCTGATAAACAAAGTTTCCGGTCAATCGGTGCGGACGGTCAAAAGTTGACCGCGAACGATCTGCACCTCGATTAAAAGAGTCCTGCGAAACGGCAACTTCTGCTCCCGACGGATTGAAAATTTCCGAAGCAGTATCAATAAATGAACTCCAGGTATAGTGCACACCGGCGCTAAATCCTTTGCTCAAACGCTTTTCAACGCTTGCTTGCATCGAATGATAGATTGAATTGGCCTCGTTTGCCCGAAGGCGAATTACGCCCCGGGTCGGGTCAACTCGTGGACAAAGAAGTAAAGGTATTGTTTGAGGAACGGTAACCACATTATTTCCGCCGGCACAAGCCGTGCGCGGATTACCGTCAATGGTTTGGAACAGACCGGTTCCTCTGGTTCCGATGTAACTAATCTTAAAGACCATGTCCTTGTTCAATTCGCGCTGCATTTCAAGCGAAAATTGATCCGACGCCGGTGCGCGAAAATCTTCGGCGACAACGGTTCGGGTCAAAAAGTCCGGATTGGCCAGACTCGGGACAAAGTTTTGAATAGCCGCAAAAGCACCGGTTGCCGGAAGTGTTCCCGCATTAACGAAGGGGAATGAACTGAAAACATTCAAATTGATGTTAATAAAGCTGGCATCATATGAACGGGCATAACCGCCACGAACGACCAATTTATCACCACCGGTCAGGAAACCAAAGATTCCGCTGCCGTCGTTACGCGGATTCCAGTTAAATCCGATGCGCGGCATGATGTTATTGGTATCTTCTTTCGGTCTCGGCGTAAAGGCTCTGTTTCCATTATTTGGCAGAACTCGTTTTTCGAGATCAAACAAATACTGGAACGAATTGCCCGGACGCTCATATCGCGCCCCCATCGTCAACGTAAATGTCGGCGATATTTTCCATTCATCCTGAGCAAAGAAATAGATCTCGTTCCAGGTATAGAATCCGATCGTGTCACCACCCGGAATCGGACGGTTAACGGTGGCTGCCAAACTCGCAAAATCATCTACATATTGCTGCAATGTCGAGTAAGCGAGGCGACCGCGAACGGTTGGAAAGAAGAAACTCTTAACTTCCATTTTGCGCCAATCAACCCCAAATTTCAGATTGTGATTGCCGGTTGAATACGAAAGATTATCGGTGATCTGATAGGTGTTGTTGATGCGGAATTGCGGCAAATTGACCGCTAATCCAATCGCGGTTCGGTTAGCCGCAGCATTAAATCCGGTCATACCCAATTCTGAAATTTCAATCGAAGGAATGGTTTCCGATGACGGATCCGAAGCGTTGGTGACTGAATCGTAACGACTGTAAGCAAGCCGCACTTCATTGGTCATTTTGGAACTCAAGATACTATTTAAGACAATGGTTGACGCACTTGTTTTCGTGGGGCTGACGGTGGTCAATCCCGCCGGCGTCACCTGTCCGGTTCCTTGAGTTACTGAGCTATCCCAACGATAACGACCGTAAATGAAGTTTTTGCTGTTTATCTTGTGGTCAACTCTGATCGAACCCTGGTCATCGTTAAAGGTAAATGATGAGGATCCGGTTAAATTGCCGAGTGGAACATTATAAGCCGTTCCGCCAACAACAAAATTCGCACTTGTTCCATTGGCAGTTCCAGGTTGCACAAACTTCAAAAGAGCCTGAATTTGCGGGCGATTTCCGACCGCATTCTGCAGAACTTGCCGCCCGGCTTCGGTTGGTGCGCCATTGAGGGTAAACCCTGAACCGAGCGCGCGGTCTGTCCAGCGTTGATAATCAAAGAAGAAAAAGGTTTTGTCCTTTCCATTTCGAATATATGGACCACCTTCTCCGAAAGCGGGGAGATGCAATGGACCGCCAATCGTAAAGCCGATTTGATTTTCCAGCCGGAACGGCGCATATTTTTTCGCTTCGGTCGTCGCATTGGGATTGCAGTTTCCGGTTGCTTTGTCTAAGTTACTGCACGAATTCAGTTTCTTGTTATTGTGAAACCAAAAGACCGAACCGTGAAAATCATTGGTGCCGGATTTGCCGACAAAATTGACTACCGAACTTGAATTGCGTCCGTTTTCAGCCAAAAATTGATTGGTCACGATGCGAACTTCTTGAATCGCATCAGGATTATTCAATGCAACTTGTCCGCCGGCCACACTTGGGTCGTTGATGTCTTGGCCGTCCAACATAAAATTGTTTGAACGCAGCCGACCGCCATTGGCCGAAAAACTAATCCCGTTTGCGAATCCGGTTTGTCCGCTGCCCAATTGACTCACCCCCGGAACGGAGAGCAACACACTGAAAACATTGCGGTTGGTTGAAATCGGTAATTCCGATAGCCGTTTTTCATCAAAACGGGTGCTGACCTCTGCAGTTGTCGTGTTCAAAACCGAAGCGTTTTCAGTCACCGTCACAACTTCCTGGACGTTACCGGCTTTGAGCGAGGCATCAATCACCGCATCCTGGTTGACGACCAGCGAAATTCCGGTTTGGACATATTTGGAAAAGTTTGCCGCTTCAATTGTTACTTGATAGGCACCGACCGGTAAATTACCAAAACGAAAACGACCCTCGCCGTCCGTCTGAGCCGTCCGCGAAAGTCCCGTATCCACGTTGCGCGCAGTTACTGTAGCTCCCGAGATGACCGCTTGTTTTTCATCTGTTACTGTTCCTGATAACGTAGCTGAGTTTGATTGTGCCAAGCTCAGGCTCAGGCTACTCAAAATCATCATAAACAGCATCAAAATTTGAAATTTTCTCATTATTGGAAAACCCCCCTTTGTTTTTTTTAGTTTAAATAATCAAAACGGATGAAACTTGAAATAAAAGTCAAGTTTAGAGACGCAAAAAGCGTGCCTTAAGATTTGAAAGACATAACCTTTCTATTTTTAGCGATATACAGAAGAGAGGATTAAATGCTTATCCAAAAAAATGAATTTAAACCCAAATTATTTAGCAGTTTTGAGAAAAATCGAAATCAGATTTTTCCCGGTAATCAAATAATTCCCGGTGATTTTGAAATTCCTGATACATCTGATCGTAAAGTTCAAAGGTTTCGCCGAGGATTTTTTCCCGATTATTATCTTTGGCAGTTTGGATGGCGGCCGCTATTTTTTGCCGGGTGCGGTCGGGGTCGGCAAAAATATCTTTGACGGCATTGGCGTAATGAGTGCCGGTCGGTTCGACCAGCCAAGCGTTGTCCGGGGTTGCATATGTCAGAATGCCGCCGGAATTCGGAGCCACCACCGGCACGCCCGAGGCCATGGCTTCCAACAGACCGTTGCCGGACGGTTCACGCGGATTCGGATGGACAAAAACATCACAATTGGCATAGAGGTTGGCTAATTTTTGGCGGTCGGTGAGATGCCCGAGCATTTTCAGCTTTTCAGGTAATTTGGTCGCAAATTCATTTGTCAGCCAGTCGGCTAAGGGGCCGCCGCCCGCGACGACGAGCCGATAGTCAGAGGTTTCATCCTTTGACAACTCTCGCATCATTTCGAACAAAACGCCGATATTTTTTTCGGGCGAGAGTCGTCCGGCATAAAAGATTATTTTGGCTTCTGCCGGAATTCCGATTTCCTCCCGAATCTCGCGGCGAAAATCGGCCGAGTGATTTTTATCCGAAAAGATCAAGTCAGGGCCGGTGCGTAAATTGTGAAACACACGCTCTTTAAGCGGTAGTTGGGTGGCCCGGAAAAAACGCCAGCACCAATTGAAAAAGCGATTTGAACGGCGCGGGTTGTTTGCGGCGAGCGCTGAGTCAAAATATTCATCGGCGATATAGGACGAAACCGCAATATAAAAATCATAGAGCGAAGTATTGTAATTACCCATCGCCCGCCGCGCAAACCATTGCCCGATTTTGCTGTGCGTGATAAAGGCATCAACATTGTCGTCCATTCTTTCGCAGCTAAAATGCACCAGAACCGGCCTTCCGAGCTGACTAAAAGCATGTTTGCGAATCATCGCCGCCATCAAACTTAGAGTGTATTTGTCGCAAATTTCGATCAAGTCCGGTTTTTCTTCGAGCAAGATTTTGCGAACCTCAGAGCCGGTCATCATATATTGCCAGGGCATGATGATTCGATAGCGTTTGTCGAAAAGCGGTGAATTTTTGGCCGGCACATAGCGGATTTTGGTGTATTCGCCTAAAACTTCAGTTTCTTCGGTTTCGCCCGGGACGATGAGTGTCATTGGTCGCTGATGCTTTTCGGCGTATTCTAACTGGAGTAGATAAAAAGTCCGAATTCCGCCCGAATTCTGGTGGAAATAGTTGGTGATATGGACTGTTTTAATCGAATCGTTACTCACTGACAACCTCAACCGGCGAAATTTTACGGGCAGAAAATATTGTGAGCAGGGTTACCACAATAACCATAAACCCGAGAACTGAACCACCTGCCACTAATCCCCACGAAGATTTACCGCGCAGGATTCCGGCGGTGAGCCCGACGGAGAGCGTGATCGCCAAAGTCGTCAAAGTTGATTGTAAATATTGTCCGCGCCGGATCATCTCGGAGATCTTACGCGGAATAAAGATGATGAATTCTAAAATAATGCTGGGAAAACTCTTGAAATCCTGCCAGAGCGATTGCTGATTTTCGTCCTTGACCAATAATGCACCGCGACGCATCGCAAAAAGATTGAAGATGGCGGAAATAATCGAAAATGAAATCGAGACAATCAGGGCGCTAATTTTACCTGGGTCACCATTGAGGGTATGCAGAATAAATTCGATGAGATGCCCCAACCCCGGCAACATCACCATGACGCAGATGGTTGCCAGCCAGGCCGGAGTTGCTTTGTGAAACGCTTGCACCAATGATCCGAAAGCCCCGGAAACGATGACCCGGAATATAAATTCAACCGACATGGCACTCAGTGCCGCCCGCCAACCGTGTTGAATATTCGTGGCAAAATGAATTGAACCGCGCATCAAACCGCTAAACAAAGCGGCTTTCCAATTCCAACGCCAAACCAGCATTTCCAACGGATGCGCGAAAATGTATCGAAACACTTCGCCCACGGTGGTCAGGGATGATGCGTTTTTTATTTCAGAATTAACCATATAAAGTGAAAAAGTGAAAAAGTGAAAAAGTGAAAGAGTTTGAACCTAACTGTTCAAACATTCTTTCTCTTGATTCACTTAATCTGTCCGCGTTCGCGGGCGATTTCCAGGGTTTTTCGATAACCGTCATAAACGCCGTCAAAAATCGCATCCCACGAATTTGAAATAACAAAATTGCGGGCGGCTTCTTTCATTTTTGCCAATTTTTCGGGATTGTCCATTAACTCAACCGAATATTTAACATAATCTTCAAGGTTTTCCGCGACAAAACCCGATTCGCCTGCTTTGATAATGAACTTCGGTCCGCCGAGATTTGAAACGATGGCCGGAACGCCCGAACAATTTGCTTCCTGAGCGACATTTCCGAAAGCATCGGTTTCCGATGGAAAAACGAAAATGTCCATATTGGCATAGGCTTCGGCCAACTGTTCACCCGAAATAAAGCCCGTGAATTCAGCTGTTTTCATTGTCTTTTCCATAAAGGTGCGCTCATCGCCCTCGCCAACGATCAAGAATTTGAAATTCGTTTTACCCATTTCGAGCAGACGTTTTTCTAAATCTACCAAAAGCCGGACATTTTTTTCCGCCCGTAATCGTCCAACGAAACCGAGTCGGATGATTCCGTCGTGAGCGGTGCGTTTGGCCGGCGAAAAAAGTTCGGAATCCACTCCGCGTCCCATCAGAAACGCGGCCCGGTTTGAACCTTTGCCGAGCGCTTCGACCAATTCCGAATTTGGGGCGAGCACTACTTTCGGCATTCGGTAATAGAGGAGGGAACCCGCGTAAATTTTTTTTTCGGCAAATCCGGCGATTGATTTATTCCAACTATCGGGGAGAAAGCGGAACAGCTTTTCTAACCGTCGCGACGCAAATTCGTGCAGATTGGTATGCCACGAACCAAGCAGCGGAATTTGACGTTTGTAGGCCAGGATCGCGGCATTGATACTGACATCGTTGAGTCCGGTGATATGCAGGAGGTCAGGTTTAAATTCGTCCAGTGCCTTGCTCACCCGATTCAAATGGCGGGTAAAAAACGGGTCGTATTTTAGTGCCTCGTCAACCGGAATCGAGAGCATCGCGCGTTTAAGCGCCAGATTCGTAACGCTGCCGTCCACAAAAGTCTCATTTTTTTGATCGGCGTAAACACATAAAAAAGGGTAGCCGCGTTTTTGGGCAAACCCTGTTAATCTTCTGCACGTCATGGCCGCTCCATTTACTTCCAGATATGAATCCGGAAAGAAAGCGACTCTCGGAATATTTTCGCTCATCAATTATCAGCTATCAGTTTTTCGTTCTCAGCGATCAAGGGCTCGCTGCCCGCCGGTTTTAGATTGTTTTTGACCGATTTCGGCACCACATCTTCG
The DNA here is from genome assembly GCA_031413075.1 of Acidobacteriota bacterium. Lineage (GTDB taxonomy): Bacteria > Acidobacteriota > Blastocatellia > Pyrinomonadales > Pyrinomonadaceae > JAIBCC01. The sequence continues at coordinate 11,322 of JANOEF010000568.1, forward strand.
CCTTTCATCAGCATTCGGTAAATAGGACGCAGTTTTGGATTACCTAAGAAACCCATCGTCTTAATGGCCCACCGCAGCCAAACAGGGCCGCCTTTTTTCCAGCCGTGACCCGAGAGGGGAATCAATCCGGAGTCGTCAATTTCGAAGAAAACCCGGTCAAACCAACGTCGCCGTACTTCGGGAAAATGGTCATAATAACTGAGGATTTCAGAAAATGATTGTAGTTGCCGCGAATGAAGCGGAGCCGCGTATTCGGGCATCAAAACCACTTCGGTGCGTTTATCGTTTCGAACTTCGTCCACAAATTCGGCAAAAGTCTTGGCGTTGGTTAAATTAAGGACGGTGTTCGGTTTGCATCCGTGACGATCCCCGCCGGTGCAAATCGGCATATTGATGGTTTCGGCCAATTCGATGGTCGCTTTGTTTTCCGACCAGGTGCGAAAACCATTGATCTCAAAGGCATGGATCCATTGAGCGTGTTCTTTGATAAAATGATCCAGCAGGATTTCGTGTTTTTCTTGTCCGACCAATTCAATATCCCACAACGGATGATTCAAAATTACTAAAACTTCGGGCAATTCATTGAGCATCGCAAAAAGTTCGTGCAATCGTTCGTTAGTTGGTTTTTCTTCGCTGAAAGTATAGTCGAGGAGCTGCTGAGAAATTTCTAACGCGTTGTCCGGTGGCAAATTATGCACACCGACATGAAAAAAGCCATATTCAAACGGAACTGTCCACTCCAGCGAAATGGGCGCGATCTCGTTCGGCGTATGCTCATTGAGTCGAACATTGGCTTCGATATTATCGTGGTCGCTAATGGAAATAATCGGATTCAGCCCGAGTTTCTCAATTTGTGTTTTTTCGATTGAATAAACGTCTGTTTCAGACATCGGCGGCGACCAGTAAGCCGTTTCAAAATTGATTCCTTTGCCTTCGCGTTCCAAATATTTATCACGCTCTTTGCGCCAAAAATAATTGATAATCGGAAGTTTTTCCGCGTAATACGGCAAAAAATCCAACATTTCTTTAGAAAACTGGGTATGACAATGGAGAGAAACACCTGTTTTCACCTCTTTTGACAGGTCTTTTTCTTGGTCTAAAATATGTAGGCGCGTGTTTTGTAGCTTCATTTCCCACTCCGTAAATCTTTAAGGCTATCAAATCTGATGCCCGATGTAAATTCGTTAGATGGTTGATTTTTTTAGGAGAGCCAAGTTATTTGCGAGTTTATCACATAAAATCCAAAAAATGAATCCGGAAAGACTTGCGAAACGTATCAAAAACCGAGTAGAGTTTTTAGGAAAGATTGATTCATTTTATAATTGAATCATTGAATCATTTTAAGAGTGGGCGAAGCATTCCATTCAAAGAAATGAATCAGTGAATCAATGAATCAATGAATCAATGAATCAATGAATCAATGAATCAATGAATCTGGAAAGTCTGATCGGGCAGACGCTCGATACCAAATATTTAATCGAAAGAGAACTCGGCCGCGGCGGAATGGGGGCGGTTTATCTGGCCACTCATATCGGTACGGAACGCCCGGTGGCTTTAAAGGTAATCGTCCCGCAATTTATGCAGCGGGCGGAGTTTGTCGAACGATTCCGCCGCGAGGCCCGGGCCGCCGGGCGGCTGCGTCACCCGAACGTGGTTGACGTGACAGACTTCGGTTTTGCTGAGACTTCACAGGGTCGAGTGGCCTATCTCGTCATGGAATATCTCGACGGTTGCACGCTTGGCGAGATTTTGGATGAAGAAAAACAATTGCCTCTGGGGTGGACGCTCGATATTTTGGAACAGATCTGTTCGGCCGTGCACGAAGCTCATCAGCAAGGCATCATTCACCGGGACTTAAAGCCTGACAATATTTGGCTCGAACCTAATCAGCGCGGCGGTTACACGGTCAAAGTGCTGGATTTCGGAATTGCCAAACTCGAAGAGCCGACGAGCGCAGGCGGTGCGCCCCCCGAACTTAATCCAACCACCACCCTTGCGACTCAATTGTTTCATCAAGGCGAAACTTTAGCGGATCAAACTAATGCCCAGACGCTCATCGAAAATCGCGGCGCGACCCTGATTGGCGAAGCCGGGACTCTCATTCAAACCACGGATGACGAAAAAGGAACGGCAATTTTTCCGGTCGCTGAAATTTCGTCCGAAGAGGGAACCGCGATTTTTGCAAAGCCGGAAAATGGCACGCAGCTGATTGAAAAAGACGAGAAAGGGACCCGGTTGATTTCAAAGGCCGATGAGACCGATCGAGATTCTGCCAATTCTTCGACTTCTGCTTTAACCCGGGTTGGCGCGGTTCTGGGCACTCCGCTCTATATGTCTCCGGAACAATGTCGGGGCGAAAAGCTTTCGCCGCGCTCCGACATTTACAGTTTGGCCGTCATCGCCTATCAAATGCTATCGGGTAAAACTCCTTTTACCGGGGATTTTACGACCGTGATGGATTCGCACAAAGAGATTGCGCCGCCGCCGCTGGAGGCGAAAAGAGTTCCCAAAAAGGTCAAAAAGGTTCTGTTTTCGGCGTTGGCCAAAGAAAAAGATGAGCGTCCGCAAACGGCCGAAGCTTTTGCCAGTAAGTTGCGTTCGCATTCAGAAGGAATCGGCGCCTTATTTAGGAACGCCGTGACCATTTACGGCGAACATCTGCCAAAATTTTTACTGCTCTCTTTAATTTTGGCGACGCCTTTTTTTGTCACCAATTTTATCAAAGTATTGGTTGATTTATTGCTGGTGACAGAGATTTTAGCCGATGGGACGAGTTGGACAATTATCAGGGTTGTGCTGGGGTTTGCCGATTTCTTTGTCAAAATGTTTTATTCAACTTTGTTAGTTGGCGCGACTACCTGGATTGTGTCCCAAATTTTGGCAGTTCCACTGCGTCCATTAACCCTCAAATCTGCTTTTACCGAGTTAAGAAAAAGCTGGAAATCGCTTTTAAAAACCGTTACGTTTTCTACTTTGATAGCGTTATTGGGATTTGCTTTTTGCTTTTTTCCGGGGCTGTATCTTTCAGCCAGGTATATGTTGATCGCTCCTTCGATAATGATGGAAGGTTTAAGCGGGAGAGCCGCTTTTCGGCGTTCGGTAGAACTGGTTAATCGTTCTTTTTTGACCGTGTTGGGCACCGCCCTAATCGTTTATTTGATTCCAACCATTTTAGCCTTTGTCATAAGTTTTGCTATTCAGGGAACCATCAAAGGTTTTATGAATCAACCGCTTGAAAGGGCAAAAGTTGAGTCGGAAAAAGCAACAGAGGACGGTGTCAATATCTCAGTCGGACCTCGCGGAGTAAAAGTTTCCGGTAGCGAAGAATCTGAAGAAGACAAACAAAGAAGAAAAAGAATTGAACGCAGAGTCGGAATCGGACAAGGCATTTTTGAACTCATTTGGATGCCAATAATTTTTGTCCTTTCGTCTTTCACGTCTGTAATTACAGCATTACTTTACTTTAAAACCCGACAGGCCGGCGGCGAATCTATGCAGGAGTTATTGGCAAAATTTGAAGATGTCGAACATCCTCGCAGTAATTGGCAACATCGAATCCGGGAGCGTCTGATTCAGTCGGGAAGATCCAATAGCACAGAAAAAAGGCAATGAAAATTCAAAATTCAAAATTCAAAGTTCAAAATTCAAAATTTGGATGGCTGGTTTTACTGTTCATCGCCTGCTCTTTTGAGCTGACTGCCAACGCCCAGACTTTTCAGCGGGATTTCAAACTAAAAGCAGGCGGACAGGTTGAAATTATCAATCTTTACGGACGGGTCAAAGTCGAAGCCAATGAAGGAAACGACGAGCAAGTCCGGCTTAAAACGGAAAGTAAACAGGTCTTGACGGACAAAGATTTTGAAATCAAAGCTTCTGCTGGCCGGATAAAAATCAGCTTCACTCCGGCTAACGAAAAAGCAAGGGCGGATTTAGTTGTTTCGGTGCCGGAGCGGATTCGGCTCAAAATCGAAACCGAAGCAGGCGAAGTGGCCATTAACGGCAATCTGGAATCCGCCGAAGTTTTGACTGATACCGGAACAATTTCGACTAACATCCCGCTCTTAGATTTGAAATATGAGTTTTGGTGGACTCAGTCGCGTCCGCGCATGGTGAGCGATGTCGAGATTGAAAAAGTCCGGGAACGAATCGGCGGAAAATTCTCGGTCATCGGAAAATACTTTGATGAGGAGGCTCTGGCACAAAGAGCGGCAGACGAAAAAGAGCAAGCAGAGAAGGAACAGGAGAATCCGGATACTAAAACCTCAGGCAATCCAAAATCCAAAATCCAAAATCCAAAACCGACCGCGATTTCCTTGAAATTCTCGACTGCCCGCGGAATTGTTTTGCTCAATGTGAGCCCTTCGGAGGTTTCGTCCGATTTACGGGAGCGTCCGCTGACCGAAGCCGCTAAAGCCGTTATCCGGAGCGGTGATTCGCTCCTCATGGATGCAATTCGCCGAACCAGTCCCAAATATTTTGGCGATTATCTGAAAACGCTTCCGCCGCGCCGGACTTCGCCTAATCTCAATGATCGTCCGAAAGACGTTAATGCTTCTGACGCCAAGATCAAACAAGTCGTGGCGAGAGTCGTGGACAACGATAATCGGGCCATCAGCGGACTCGAAAAAAAAGATTTTTCCCTGACCGAAAAAGGGATTGAACGCGAAATTTTATCGGTTAAACCGGTCACTGCGCCGTTTAATTTGGTTTTAATGCTGGACGTTTCGGGAAGCATCGAAAACTATGTTAATTTTATCCGCAAAGCCGCCCGTAATTTTCTCGGGACGATGAGTCCGAACGATCGGATTGCAATCGTTATTTTTAATGATGACGTTAAGCAAATTGCGACTTTCACTACCGATCGAGGACAGCTTTCCGAATCTCTCGACAGTTTTGATGCCGGCGGCGGCACAGCCTATTTCGACGCCATAGCCTATTCATTGGCCGAAACTTTGAAACCGTTCAAAGGTGAACGGACGGCGGTGGTCATTCTCTCGGACGGTGACGATAATCGTTCATTTTTACCGTTTGACTCTCTGCTGGGTTCGATTCAGGAAAGCGGGGCCTTGATTTATCCGCTTTATGTTCCCTCAGCTCTGGTCGCGGCCTCGGCCAACCGAAATTGGACCGAATCGGCTGACCCGTTGCGGACTCGTTATATGGGTTTGACCTCAAAAGCCGAAGGCGAAGGCACTCGACTGGCCAAGGTTTCGGGCGGGGTTTATTATCCGATCCGCCAACTTAATGACCTGCAAAAGGCTTATGAAGACATCGTGGTTCAGCTTCGCACGGCATATACCATTACTTATCGCTCAGAGACGACGGACACCAAAGATTCCGCTTCGCCGCGTCTGAGAGTAAAAGTTAACCGGGAAGGAGTTTTTGTCAATCTCGGTGCCGTAACGCCGGTTCTGGATAATCAAATAAGTTTTTTGCCGGGAAGATAAATGTTTTTAATCAAAACGAAGTTCAAATTACCTTATCTTTTGCCAAATGAAATCATCGCTTTTACAATCACTTTTTGACGATGAGGAACGCCGTCCGCTGACTGTTTCAGAATTGAATGAACAGGTTAAAAAAGCATTGGAGCGAGGTTTTTCGTCAGTCTGGCTCGAAGGCGAAATTACCAATTTTATGGCCGCTAATTCGGGGCATTGGTATTTCACCCTGCACGATGGTTTTTCGCAGCTCAAGGCGGCGTGCTACATTCGCAATAATTTACGGATTCGGTTCAAGCCTTTTGACGGTTTGCAAGTGCGGGTGCGGGGCAAACTTTCGGTCTATGAACCGAAGGGCGAGTATCAGATTTTGGTCGAATCGCTCGAACCGGTCGGCGAAGGGGCGTTGAAAGTTGCCTTTGAGCAAATCAAAGCCAAACTTGCCAAAGAAGGACTTTTTGACCAGGAATTAAAACGCCGTTTGCCGTATTTTCCGAAACGAGTCGGCGTCGTCACTTCGCCTAATGGCGCGGCTTTTCACGACATTTTGAATGTCCTTTCACGTCGGACAAAAACCGTCCACATTACACTCATTCCGACCCGGGTCCAGGGCGAAACGGCAGGCGAAGAAATCGAAAAAGCTATCAAATTTGCCAATCGTTTTAACGAGATTTCGGACGAAAAATTTGATGTTTTAATCGTCGGGCGCGGCGGCGGATCAAGCGAAGATTTGTGGGCTTTTAACGAAGAAAGAGTGGCGCGGGCGATTCGTAATTCCAAGATTCCGATCATTTCTGCGGTTGGACACGAAATAGATTTTACGATTGCCGATTTTGCCTCGGATGTGCGGGCCGCCACCCCGTCGGCGGCGGCTGAAATTGTCGCCGAGAGCGAAGACAATATCGAGGCGTTTATCTACCAAAGGACACAGGACCTGTTTCAACTCGTCAACTACAAAATTTTGCAGTCCCGCAGTTCGCTCCAGGAATTTTCACTTTCGCCGGTTTTTCATGAATTTCCGCAAAAAATTAAAGATTGGCGGTATCAACTTGAAGATTTTCAGGACGCCCTGCAAACGGTTTTGACCGATAAATTACGACACGCTGAAAAGCGTCTGGAATTATTCAATAATCGTCTTTCCCCGATCAAATTAGCTGGCAAAGTTGCCGAAAATCAAACCCGTTTAGCACTCCTCAAACAACGCCAAACTTCTGCCATCAAAGATGTTATTGATGCTTCGGACGAAAAACTTAAGATTCGGATGGCTTCGCTGGATGCGCTTTCGCCCCTTTCGGTGTTGAAACGCGGATATTCAATTACCCAGGACGAAAAAGGGAAAATCCTGCACGATATTTCACAGGTTAGGGCAGAAGAAAACGTGCAAATTCGGCTGGCAAATGGCAAACTAAAAGCCAAGGTTTTGGAAGTGTTAAGTAACGAGTAATAAGCGATGAGAGGCGAGGTTTAATGTCAAAATTCGTGGTAGATTTAGGCGACCAAAAAGGGGAAACTCAGACTAAAGCGGAAGTTTTGCCGTCAAATGATTCAGCCAAACCGAAAAAGCGCGGCGGTTGTTTGAAAGTTTTGGGTATTTTAGGGGTTTTGACATTTGTTCTCTTATTGATTGGTTTAATCGGCGGATACTTTTATTGGCAAAGCGTCAAAAAAACACCGCAATATTCGCTGGCCTTATTGGTTGACGCCGCTCGCCGTGACGACAAAGAAAAAGTCGCCCAGATTATTGATACCGAACAGGTGGTTAATAATTTTGTCCCGCAAATAACGGATAAAGCAGTCGAACTTTACGGACGAAATTTACCGGCTCCGGTAATTTCAAAAGTTGCCGTCTTGATTACTCCGCTGATGCCCGGTATCAAAGAAAAAGCTAAAGCGGAATTGCCGAATCTGATTCGCGAAAAGACCGAAAAACTGGATAAATACCCATATTGGATAATCGCTTTGTTTGCCGAGAGAGGTTTGGACATCAAAATTGACGGCGAGACCGCGACGGTAAAAAGTAAAATGCCCGACCAACCGGCTGAGTTCACCATGAAACGTGACGGGGGGGGATGGAAAATCGTTGCTATCAAAGATGAAAAATTAGCGCAGAAAATTGCGGAAAAAATCGGTCAGCAGTTGATGGCGCTGGCCGCTAAAGGTAATCTCGAAAAGGCCGGAAAGCAGCTTGGAGTTGAAAAACTAGGCGATATGTTGAAAAATCTAAACGATATTTTTAAGTAAAAATGACTACCAAAAATAAAACATTTGAAACCTCATTGATGGAACTCGAACAAATTGTCCGCGAACTCGAACAGGGCGATTTATCATTGGAAGAGAGCCTTAAACTTTTTGAAGACGGAGTAAAACTCTCGCGTGAGTGCCAGGAAAGGCTCAACCAGGCCGAACGTCGCATCGAAGTTTTGCTCAAAGATTCCGATGGTAATCCGGCTTTGCAGGCGATTCAACCCGAAGATTTACGAGAAGAGCGACAGCCCAAAATCAAAAAACGCATCACCTTTGAAGAGCCGGAAGACGAATCACCTTTTTGAAATTATGGATTAATAGAAAACCAATCCGTAAATAACGACCCCAACAATCGCTACTACAATGACTCCCATCGATATTGCAACACTTAGGAAAAATCCGATTAACCAAAATTTAGCCGGCGGCATATTTTTAGAATTGGTTCTCCCATCATAAAAAAAACCGCAATTGAGACAGCTCACTTCTGATTGGATAGATGGCATTAAGGACCCGCCAATTAAATACGTTTTATATTCCACCCGACCTTGATTACGAGCGTAACCGCATTTTGGACAAGGGGCTAAGGTAATTGTCGAACTCATATTTTTTCTCCTTCAGCTTGAAAATACTTTCAATTACTAAAGCGAAAAATTTGGTCCGAGTCAGACAAAATAAATTGAAAAAAATATTAAGGATTATTTTTCAGCTTTTTGCGCTTTTTTCTCAATATCTTTAACTATTCGGATCGCGTGATTGCGGGCAATCAACGGGATTCGTTCATCGTTACTCAATTCCTTTAACAACGGAAGCATTTGCGAAGGGTCGGAAATTTCGTCGCGTCTGAGCAGGGAATCAAGCTTGTCCATCAGCCCGGGGGCTTCGAGCGGTTGATTTTCCCGCGCGACCGAAATATCAAAATACCAAATAAATTGTTCACTGATTCTTCGGTATTCATCCGTTAGAGACTTGGCCTCTTTGTTCTCCGTCCAGTTGTATTTAGCGGTTCTTTCCTTGCCAGCTTGGCGGAGTGTCACCGTGTAATTACCGAGATGCCCGTAATCTCGGGTGGGGGATTGATAAATTTCGGTTGAATCCAGAAAATTGAGCGCTTGAAAAACTTTATTCAATTTTTCGAGCGTGACGGTCGAGAGTTGAAGCGGATCCGAGATGGGTTCGCCAAAGTCTTTATGTTCAAAAGTCATTTTCCCTTTTCCGTTTTCATCGTGCTCGATAATAACGGATTTAATGACAAAATTCGGTTGCGAAAACTCATAGACAAAAGGGTATTTGATCTCTACCGGCTTCGCCTTGGCAACATTTCTTTCAGCCTGATTTTTCTTCTGAGGTTCGTTTGTTTGAACGGTTTGGTCTTCGGGACGCTCATTTTTCTTGGGCGGCATCGGAGTCGGCACCACTTCTTCGGTCGGTGTTGAAACAGGTTGCGTAATTACCGCGGTGGTAGTTGTTTTCTTGGCCGGCTTCGTCGCCGGTTTTTTCTTGGTCTGGGCAAAGGACGAAACCGATAAAAGTAAAATAATGGGGACAAAAATAAATATTTTTTTCATTGTAATTCGTTCAAATGTTGGCGAAACTCTTTTAACGCCAGAGTTTGTCCTTTTTCCCGACTTAATTTCAGGTATTCTGTTAATTTTTCAGCCGAAAGTAACGGCAAAGAAAAGCTGTGTGAGATTTGATGATACTTTTTGCCCCTGAGTTTGTTAAAGGAAATTTTTTTGCCGTCAAAAACCCAGACTTCAGGAACTTTGAGGGCTGAATAAATCGGGAATTTATCGAGCGAATTAGTAGTTACGTCAATTTCAACAGCTAAATCAGGAGCGGGAAACTCGTTTGCCTTGATTTTTGTTCCAATAATTTTTTGAGCAGATTGAATGTAATAACATTCATCCGGTTCAAGTCCTTTTTCCAAAAAATCGCGCCGAAAGGTGGTTGATTTTCGACCTTCGAGGTTTAAATTAAACTGCTCGCAATAAGCGCGTACAAAATCGTGAATTGAGAAGCTGTATGATTCGTGTTCCGGAGTTGGCGGCATAATTTCTAATTTCCCCTCATTGTAAGCTAAACGCCATCCAGCCTTTTCGGCAAAATCTTCTAAGAAAAGTTCGTATTCTTTCCAAGAAACATCATTGAGCAAAATCCGTCTGCCACTATCCGCAGTTAAAAGATTAATCGCCGTGAACTTGTCCAAGACAAAATTTTCAGTTGCAATTACGCTCATTTTTTTTACCACAAAGTCATTTTACCACATTCGTTACAGTGAAAAAGCGGAAAAATAGCAAAGTAAAAAAGTGAAAAATCTGCTCTTTTGATAAACTCTGTGCCTTTACCAGACTCAATCAAACTTTTTCACTTTTCACTTTTCACTTTTCACTTTTCACTTTTCACTTTTAAGCTATTCAAATCTCACCGAAACAACTTTAGAAACTCCGGCCTCTTCCATTGTCACGCCATACAGAGCTTTAGCGGATTCCATTGTTCGTTTGTTGTGCGTGATGACGATAAACTGAGTTTTTTCGGACATTTGCGCGATTTTATCAACGAATCGTCCGACGTTGGCGTCGTCCAGCGGTGCATCAACTTCGTCCAATAAACAAAACGGCGACGGACGATATTGGAAAATCGCCATGACCAACGCGATAGCGGTCATGGCTTTTTCGCCGCCCCGAAAGGAGCAGAATATTTTGCAGCCGTTTGCCCGGCGGCTGGGCGACAATTTCGATGCCCGATTCTAAAATGTCATCGGCTTCGAGTAAGACCATTTCGCCTTTTCCGCCCCCAAAAAGTTCAAGGAAAAACTCTTTGAAATAGCCGTTGACCGCATGGAAAGCCTCACGAAAACGCTCGCGTGAACGCTGTTTAATCTCGCGCAGAGCCTCTTCGGCTGAATTGATGCTGTCAATAATGTCCTGGCGCTGCGAAGTCAAAAACAAAAGCCGTTCTTCGGTTTCGCTCAACTCTTCGAGGGCCAGCATATTAACGGCTCCGAACCCCTCAATCCGGTGGCGCGAACTTTCTACTTCGCGGCGCGCATGTTCTAAATCAAAAGTGTCTGCAACTTCAATTTGCTCAACTATTTCAACCAAAGAATGATTCAATTCCTGCAAACAATTTTCGTTCAGATTTTGCAGCCGAGTGATTGATTCAGCTTTTTTGATCTCGATGGTTGCCCGCGAATTCCGGGCCTCGGCCGAGCGTTGGTTGAGTAAGGCCAGTTCTTCTGACATTGCGTCGGCCTCTTGGCGTTCATTTTTCAGATTTGTAATCGCCTCATTAAGTTCGTTTTGCTCCTCATTTTCCTCGGACTCGGAACTCGTAGTTTTGCTGGTAATTTCAGCAATCGAAGCATTTAAGGCGTTGAGAGTGTTTTCTGATTCGATGATTTCGAGACTTTGGCGATTGAGGCGTGATTCGATTTCGGATCGTTCTGATTCAACCCGGCGGAGCGCAGTCTGGGCCGAACGGCGACGCTCGGCGGCCACGCCGGCCAGAGTTCTTTTTTCGTTGACGAGCGCATTTTCCGTCTCAACTTTGTTTCGTGCAACGCCAATGTTCTCAGATATTTGCGCTAATTTATCCGCTGCCGATTTTCTGGCTAATTCGGCTTTTTGGGCATTTGATTTTGCGTCTTTTTGCCGTAAAACTAATTCGGCGAGTTCGTTTTCAATCTGTTTTGTTTCCTCTGAAACTACTTTTTTGTGACGTTCGGCTCGTTCTAATTCCTGAGCAAGTGATTTGGCTTGAATTTCCTGGGATAACAACTCGCGCTCTGCCGTCGTGATAACCGCTTGCAGTTCGGTTAGTTGCGAATCTTTGACGGCGAGTTTTCGGCGCACTTCGGCAATTTCTTGTTCGCTCTTTTCAACCTCTTTAACCTGTTTTTCGCTGTTGGCCTGCAACTCGCGCAATTCGCGTTTGAAGCCTAAAAGCGAGGAATTTTTTTCATTCTGCTGCGCTTTGCCGCTCACAAAAAGTTTGTTGCAGAAAACCAAATCACCGTCACTTGTCACAAATGACTGAGCTTTAGCGTCATCAAAATTATCAACCAACTGCGCCGACATCTCACGCGGAAAAACCTCACTCAAAAGACTCAATAAACCATCAGAAACGCCAAGATAATTTGCGGCTTTGGACTTTGGACTTTGGACTTTGGATTTTTGACCTTGCACCAAAATGCTTATTCTTCCAACATTATTTTCGCCGACATATTTGGCGACCCGGCGGGCATCGGCTTCGGTTTCGACCAAAATTGTTTGTAAATATGCCCCAAAAAGATTTTCCACCGCTCTTTCGGCCGATTGTTCAACCGTCAGTTTATCGGCCAAAGTTCCCAACAGATTGACTCCGATGTGGTCTTGTTCAGCGAAAATCTTTTGCACATTAGGGGTATAGACGGCACGCTTGGCATCGAGTTCCCGGAGCGTTTCAAGCCGGTGTTTAGTGCGCGAAAACTCTTCGCGGAGTTTAGTCAGAGACTTTTCGTCCAACTGTAAAGATTGTTTTAGCTCGCCGACTGCCTCTTGCTGCTCACGTTTTTCGCTTTGTAATTTAGAAACCGTTTCCCGGATTTGGGTGATTGATTTTTCCAGCGTTCGGCTCCGGACAAGATGTTCTTCGTGAGTTTCTTCGGCCCGCTCACCTTCGCGTTTGAGTCCTTCGAGTCTTTCGAGCAATCTTTCGGAAGTATTTTCCAGTTGCCGTTCAATTTCGGCAAATCGCTCGACGGCCGCAGTATGAGTCAAAAGCTCATTTCGATATTTTTCGATTTCTGCCTCTATCTCTCTTAATTCATTGAGTTTAGTTTGATATTTTTGTTCGGCTTCGCGCAGTGAAAGTTCTTCCCGTTCCGCCTCAGAGCGTTGGATTTTGTCGTCTTTTTCGAGTCGTTCAACTTCGGCTTTAATCAACCCCAAACGAGTCTCAAGCGATTCAACCTCGCCTTGCAAAATCAAAGAACGACTTTGTACATTGTTCAATTGCTCCTGTTTATAAACGAGTTCACGCGAATTTCGGTCGCGTTGTAAGGCGTTTTCGGCGTGTTGTGAGCGCAGCGCCGCCAAGATTTCTTCGGCTTCACGCGCCTGGTGGGTAGATGCCCGGAACGCCTCATCTTTGGTGGCGACTTCGGAAAACAGATTGCGTTCGAGGGTGACGGCCGTTTCGAGTTTATCTTCTAACTCATTGACTAATTCGGTCAAAAACCTTCCTTCGGCGGCAAAAACCTGCCTCAGGAGTTCGCGCAATTCATCACGTAAAACTTTGTAGCGGCGAGTCTTAGAGGCCTGACGGCGCAACGAGTTGGCTTGTTTATCAATTTCTTCGACAATGTCAGAAATTCGTCGAAGATTTGTTTTGGCTGATTCCAGACGGGCTTCGGTGGCTCGTTGACGGGTGCGAAATTTGGAGATTCCGGCGGCTTCTTCGATCAAACTGCGCCGGTCTGACGGTTTGGCGGACAGAATTTGTCCGATCCGCCCTTGTTCAATGATGGCGTAATGCGCACCCGAAAGCCCGGTTCCGGCAAATAAATCCTGAATATCGCGCAGGCGACAAGTTCTGCCATTGAGCAAATATTCACTTTCGCCTGACAGATACAGCCGGCGAGTAACTGAAACGGCTTCGCCCGGCGCAAAGTCTAAGGCGACCCGGCTTTTGCGCCAATGACGCTTTGACTTGACTTTCGCCAGCGCGGTTGCCGTGCCGCCGACGCTTTCGGCGCTTTCAGGAACGATTTCGGTTTCGGCCGGTTCGATTAGTGAAACTTCAAATTCTTCGGAGCTGACGGCGTGTTCATCAATATCGCCTAAAGCCTCGTCAATATCGCCGAGTTCATCGTCAAAAAACGGAGTTTCATCGCGGACAAGGTGCAACACGACCTCCGCCATCCCGCTTGGCTTGCGTTTGCTCGTGCCCTGAAAAACCACGTCTTTCATCTCCGCGCCGCGCAGGGCTTTGGCCCGTTGTTCGCCCAGCACCCAGGCGATACTTTCGGAAACATTGCTGTTGTGGACAATCATATTTCCTGCGACAAAATTGTGCGTTTCATCAATGCTCAGGTCATAAACCCATTTGTCGGTTGGTCCAATTTCTTCGATACTAACAATTTCATCAAGGCAAATATCAGATTTCATCAAGGCAAATATCAGTTTCAGCGACATACTTGGCAAATTGTTTGGAACCACAATTCCCAATCCGACTCTCAGTTCATCCGCCCGAACTGCTTCAAGTTTTCCTTCTTTCAGAGCAAATAAAGGATGATACGGCGTGGCAGTTATTTCGCGTCCCGCCCGAGTTCTCACCCGAAGCAGTTTTTCGGTAGTTTCGCGTTTGATGAAGGCCGAAACTTTTCGGTTCTCCAATTTCAAATTAGCTGGATTTAGCGAAATAATTTCAACATTTTCCGGATTGTCGGAGGTTACGAATCCATCGTCAAATTGCTCTTTGAAAAATGCACCTTGCAAAGCGTTTTCAACAAGTTGACGAATTTTTACTTCGTCACCATTAGACAAAGTAATGAGAGTGTTACCATCAACACATTTTCCACAACCGTTTGGCCCGACCACAGCCGTAATTCCATCACCCGTAAATACTATTTCGGTGTAATCGGCGAATGACTTAAAACCCGTAATTTCGAGACGTTGAAGTTTGAACATTAAATATAGCGAGTTTCCCAATTGAAAAGCAATATATTTTGTAGTAAAGGCGCATTCAAATCAAGTCAGATGATAAGCTAATTGACTGTAAAGTTATCTTCAAAAAAAATGAGTGATCTATTTCCCGAATTTTAGGATTTCCGCATATTAGAAAGCTCACCGGAAAACACAGCGGCAGACGTTATTTCGATATCGCCTTGCCATACATAAAAAGTTGATGAGCTTTCAGCCCAAGCGAACTCAATCTGTCAAAGATAATAGACATTATTTGAAATAAACTTGAATCAGATTAAACCGAAGATTTGCCCGCTAATGAACGCGAAAAAACGCGAATAAAATCCTTTTGGTTGGTAAAAAACGAATCAGATTGAACCAAATCTTAAAAAGATTCGCGCCGATTCGGGTGATTCGCGGGCAATTTCTTATTACAAATAATCTCTATTGAATTGCTGATTTTGTTTCACCGTGAACCGCCACGCGCTTGGAGTTTGTTCGGCGCAAAATATGCCGATTTTATGTGGTGTCACACAGTTTTAGTGATGAATAAAAAAGGCGAGTTTAGGGCTCGCCTCAGAGTTTAAGTTTTAGAGAATCTTACTTTCTCGAAGCGCGTCTGATATGACGGCTCGATTGATTTAAGTTCCGTTGAACTTTGGCTCGTTCAACTTTGGTAAATTCACCATCCGATTTGAAACGTCTTTCCTGCTGACGAATACCAGCCTGTTCTTTGGCCAATCGGGCAAGTTCTTTTTTCTTGATGTCGCCGTCTTGGACTCCGTCCTTGATGCGTTCCCGTTGATTTTGTTGACGCTCGTTGATACTTGGCGGCTTATTTTCGCCCTCTTGAGCGAACGACACCACTGATAATCCCAGAATTGCGAATAGTGACGCAAAAATTAAACGTAATGATTTATTCATTTTTTACCTCTCGAATTTTTTATTATTTAACGCGCCACCGGTGACTTAATAACTTAGACAACACGGAATTTGAAAAAGTCTGAAAAAGATGAGCAATTTTATCTAATCAAAAGGATTGCGAGCCGAAGTTCAGGAAAAGTTTGAATTTGACTTTGCACCTCAGACTTGAGATTTTAGATTTTATGACAAATGTTGATGAGCAAAGTTACCGCGAAAAGGTTTATGAAATCGTTCGCCAAATTCCCGGTGGAAAAATAATGACTTACGGACAGATTGCCGACATTTTAGGCGAAGGCTACACGGCACGGACAGTCGGCTATGTAATGCACGCGGCTTCAACGCAAAATGTTCCGTGGCAACGGGTTATCAATTCGCAAGGCGGTTGTTCGACGGCGAAAATGACGGTTCCTTTTAATCTCCAACAAAATCTTTTGGAACAAGAAGGTGTGATTTTTAACCAGGAAAAATGTGATTTAAAAGTCTATCGCTGGATGCCGGAAGGCTCCGAAGAGGAAGATGACCAACCGAGTCTGTTTGGGTAGGAATATTCAACACCTTTGTCGCCAATTTCGGACACGCCGGCGATGGTAACATCCACGTCAACTTTATGTGCAACCGCGAAGATCCCGACTCGATTCGACGTGCGCGTCTATGTGTCAGCGAAGCCTTTCAACTCTCCGTCAACCTCGGCGGCACAATCTCCGGCGAACACGGCATCGGCGACGTCAAAGCCCCGTATCTGGACTACGCGATTGATAAATCAACGCTCGAAATTATGAAGGGAATCAAGCAAGTTTTTGACCCACTTGGGATTTTGAATCCGGGGAAGATGTTTGTTTAGAAAGAAAATTAGCCACGAAAAAACACGAAAAGACACGAAAAACTTTTATGACGAAACTCGAATTTATTGCACGACAATTGGCCAAAGCTCAAAATAAAAAATATGAACATTATGTTGTCAATCGAATTTGGCATTTGCTTAATGATTTGAATGTTAAAATTGTCACGCAACAATTTGTTTCAAGACCAAACGGCAGAGCAATGACTGATATGTATTTTCCTCAAATCGGGATTCATATTGAAGTTGATGAAGGCTTTCATAAAAAACAGATTGATGTTGATAAAGTTCGAGAAGCCGATATTATCAACGCAACCGAACACGAAATATTTCGGGTTGACGTTACAAAAAATATTGAGCAAATTCATTTTGAAATTGATGCAATAGTTGCAAATATTAAAAGAAAAGTTGAAGTCTCACCAACTTTTAAACCTTGGGATTTAGATAAGGAACAGAGTTCGCAAACTTACATTGACAAAGGCTATATTGACATAAACGATGATGTTGCTTTTAGGACAATGGCAGATGCCGCAAGTTGTTTTGGACGTGATTACAGTAAAGGATTACAACTTTCTTATTTCAAACATCCAATTGAACCAAACAAGCGATTATGGTTTCCCAAACTTTATAAAAATGATAAGTGGAATAATCAATTATCCACGGATGAAAATGCAATTATCTCTACTACCGAATCAATGGAAGACTCTAAAGCAAATGTTGATTATATTATTTCTCAGAATCATTACAGCGTGATTGTTTTTGCAAGAGTAAAAAGTCCGCTTGGAGATACGATGTATCGGTTTAAGGGTGAATATAAAATTGATGAAGAAGCAACAAATTATGAGGTTGGTGGAATTTATCGAAGAATTGCAACCCGCGTAAAAACTTATCCAAACAAAGCGTGAGATAATTACTTTGAACGATTAAATTTATTGTCCAAACTCTCGCAAAATGCTAAATTGAACTTATTGTTTCAGAGGTTACTAATTTTATGGCAAATGATTTAACACAAATTGTGACGGAAAAGATGCAGGGTTTGCCGATTGAAGAACAGCAAAAGGCTTATGAGAAATAATCAAAGTAATTTCATAGATTTATTTAGCTTGATGCTTCACACGAGCGTCGCAGAAAAATTGCGGCTGAATCCGAATGAAGTTTTGCAGATTGCCCGCGACAACCTCAAAAGATGGTTGAAAAACGAAAATCCTGCCCTGCTTGAATGGCAGGAAATTCTCGAAATACATTCCCCCGCAGAAATTATCAAAATCATTACTCAAGATACGGACGAAGGGCAAAGGCTTCGTTCATCTTCACCGTTTGTCGGCGTTTTGAGCGAAGCGGAACGCGACAAAATTTGGAGCAAATGTGCAGAGATCCGACCTGTTTGAATTAGTTCGACAAATCAAAAAAATAACGCCCGATGAACTACCGATTATTGTCGGTTCGCAAGCGGTGCATTTGGTCACAAACTTTCCGCCCGATATTATTCAACAATCAATCGAATGCGATTTTCTTTTTGTCGGTGGCAAAAGCGAAACCCGAATTGAGGTCAACAAAAGATTTGGAGTTTTCAGCAGTTTTCAACTCGAAAAAGGTTTTTACGCTGACGCTTTAGGCTTGGCGACAGTAATTTTGCCGACTAATTGGCAAGAAAGATTGCAACCATTTAAGGATGAAAACGGTGAAACAATCGCTTTGGTGTCAGAAATTCACGACATTGCAGTTAGCAAATTGATTGCCGGAAGAGAGAAAGATTTTCAGTTTTTAAGAGAATTATTTTCACGCCAACTCATTGAAACAGATCTGTTTATCGAAAGAGTTTTATTAGTCAAAGAGATGCCCCAAAATGCTGTGCTGATTTCCAGACTGGAAAATTTAGAGAAATTTCTTTCGAGGGATTTATCTTTCAGAATTCGGGAATTGTTGAAAGATTTGAAATTAACTGATAGTTGAAATCAAGCAAGTTTTTAACCCGAATGGCATTTTGAGTTCGGGGAAAATGTTTGTGTAGAACAGAAAAAATGTTAGTATAATTGGCGTTTGAGGTTAAATTTATGACTCCAAATTTCCAACAAATCATCGAATCAATCCAACAACTTCCCGCGAGCGAGCAGGAGAAAGTTTTACATTGGTTGGAAGAGAAAAGAAAACCGCGTTTGACCACAGCTCGCAGGGGCGGAGTCGGCTACGCGGGCGGGGCAGTCCCGATTGACGGCGGAAGGGATAGTTTTCAAAGGTGAAAAATGCGAGGTTAACGTTTATCGCTGGATGCCGGAAGGATACGAGGAAGATGATGACCAACCGAGTTTATTTGGGTGAAATGTCGTCTGACTTAAACTGATGAACCCGCCGCAAACCCAGAAGACCAGGCCCATTGAAAATTATACCCGCCGAGCCATCCCGTCACGTCCACCACTTCGCCGATCAGATATAGACCTTTAACTCGTTTACTTTCCAACGTTTGCGACGAGATTTCATCGGTCGAGACTCCGCCCAGTGTCACTTCGGCTTTGTGATAGCCTTCGGTCTCGTTGAACAAAACTTGCCAGCTATTCAAACTTTCGGCAACCTTCTCAAGTTCTTTTTTACTGATTTGATTAAGCGGCTTATTGTTTTTGATGAAACTTTCGGCAAACCGATTAGGCACATATTTAGACCAGAAATTATCGAGATCCTGTTTGCTGTGGTGATTTTGTTCCAAAAGTTCCAGAGCATCTGTTTCGGGCAATAAATCAATCGAAACGGGCGCGTCCCGGCACCAATAATTTGAGATCTGCAAAATAGCCGGCCCCGATAAACCGCGGTGCGTGAAAAGAATATTTTCCCGAAACTCGTGTTTTCCGCTTGTGACGATTGAATCAACCGAAACGCCGGCGAGCTTGCTAAAGTTCTGATCGGCAAACACCAGCGGAACCAGCGACGGACGGGTTTCGACAATTTTTAGTCCGAATTGGCGGGCAAGGCGGTAACCGAAATCCGTGGCGCCGATTTTGGGGAACGACAATCCGCCGGTCGCAATCACTAAACTTTCAGCTTCAAACACGCCTTGAGTAGCTTCGATGCGGAACAATTTATTTTTAGAAACTGTTTTAACTGAACAATTTACCCGGATTTCGACTTTCGCTTTTTCACTTTCGGACAAGAGCATTTCGACAATTTGGCGCGAACTGTCTCGGCAAAATAACTGTCCGAGTTTTTTCTCGTAAAACTGAATTTTGTGACTTTTGACGAGCTCAATAAAATCCTGTGAGGTGTACCGAGCGAGCGCAGATTTACAAAAGTGCGGATTTTGTGAAACGAAATTGTTGAATGACACATCCCGATTGGTAAAATTACAACGCCCGCCGCCCGAGATCAGAATTTTGCGTCCAACCTCAGGGTTATGCTCAAGCACGAGCGTTTGACGCCCGCGCCGGCCGGACTCAATCGCACAAAAAAGTCCGGCCGCCCCGCCGCCGATAATGATGACATCAAATTTCACTTTTGGTTTTTTGCCTGCAAAAAAGCGGAAAAGATTAAGAAAACAAACTTACAAATACTTATCCACCAATATTTTAACGTGATGTCTAGGATGTCCGACCATACAGTAAGCCAGGGCGCGAACCGTAATCGGATTATCGCTGGCAACGCCGGTTTGGCTCCACGCCGCTTCGCTTAAATTTTTGAAAAATAAGATGTTTGATTTTCTCAAAAGGGAGAATTCTTCAAATAAATCTTCGATCTTGACCGCATTATAATTTGCATTTTCGACATACGGATTTTGGTCAAAACCGGCTAATGGCGTGTGATCGGCACGCGAAAATCGAAAGGCTCGATAGGCAAAAACTCTTTCGCCATCAATCAGATGTCCGAGTAATTCCTTGATCGTCCATTTTCCTTCGGCGTAGGCGTAAAGACCTTTTTCGTCAGTAATTTGGGAAAACAAATCGTGCATTTCGGTCAATTGGCTTTGCATCGCCAAAACTATATCGGTTTCCTCGACTAATGAAATATAATGGTCGTAATATTCGGCATATTCTGTTTTTTCCGGTCGTTTCATATTCCAATTTTAGCAAAATTCGGCTAAATTATCGTTATGAAAATCAAACTTTTAATTGTTACTTCATTTATCCTGTTACTAACGGGCAGTATTTTTGCCCAAAATGGCGGAAAAGCGGAGCCGAATCGTATTACGTTTGCCAAAGGAAAATCTTCGGCCGTGCGAGTCGGAACTCTCAAAGGCGATGAGCAATACGAATATGTTTTTGGAGCCAAAAAGGGGCAAAGAGTAAAATTGATTCTGCTTTCGATGGTACCGAGAGGCAAATTTCATTCGTTCAAGGTTTTGGGGGCTGAACCAATTGATTTCGCGAGTGAATACGACAAAAATTACGCTTTTGAATTTACCGCTCCGGAGACGGGGGATTATTTGGTTTTCGTTTCGTTTAACGGAACCAGTAAGGTTAAGTCAGGCAAATTTGATTTGACGCTGATGATCAAGGATTGATACGCTTCACGGCAAACTAAAATGTTTTCAACTGGGCAACAAATTGGCAGTTATACACTTCTGAGCACGCTTGGCAAGGGTGGTTTTGGTGAGGTTTGGTTAGCGGAAAAACGCTCACAACTTATTACCAAAAAAGTTGCTATCAAACTCCCACTCGAAGACCAAGTGAACCTCGAAGCTATTCGCCAGGAAGCCGAGCTCTGGGAACAAGCCAGCGGTCACGCCAACGTCTTGCCGATCATTGATGCTGATATTGTCAGTGGTCAGGTCATCATTGTCAGCGAATACGCCGATGGTGGCTCGCTTTTCGATAAACTCAAAAGAGAAGGCAAACTTTCGCTGGAGCAAGCCGTTGAAATGACGATTGGAGTCTTAAACGGCTTAGAATTTCTTCATCACAAACGCATCATCCACCGCGACATCAAACCGCAAAATATTTTGTTGCAAGGGAATACGCCGCGCCTGGCTGATTTTGGAATTTCGCGGGCAATGCAAACCACGGCGATAAGTTCTACGATTATTGGAACAGATGCCTATATGTCGCCCGAGTCATTTGAGGGAAAGCGCACTGTGCAAACGGATATTTGGTCGGTTGGTATTTTGTTTTATTCGCTTTTGGCGGACAAGTTGCCTTTTCCGCAAGAGCATCCGTCGGAAAGAATGTTTGCCATTTTGACCAGAGAATTTGTGCCGTTACCGAATCATATTCCAAATAGTTTGCAACAAATAGTCAGCAAAGCGTTAGCCAAATCGCCGGAAAATCGTTATCAAACTGCGAAAGAAATGCGCGAAGAGTTAAACAGGGCTTTGGTTGGAATCGAACATCCAACGCTGGCAAAAACTGAGGTTTTGCAGATTCCGATTTCCAACCAAACCGTGACGGATGTAACTTCGCTCGACCAAATTTATCAAACTAATCAACCGCCGAAAGAGCCAACTGTCCACCATCCGCAACCTGTGACACAACCGCCCATTCAGCCGCCGGTAATTGAATTTAAGCCTGTTCCGCTGATGGGAAATGAGGCGCAGAAAATTGCGGATAAAACCCGGAAATCGGAATCGAGCGTTGAATCATTTGTCTATGGACTTTATGCGGTGGTGGGTCTATTTGGGTTGATTATTTTTATTGCTATTATCGGTGTTATGTGGGGCAGTTCAAGCACCATTAAAACAAGCGATACTTCGTACGCAACTAACAATAATAAACCTGCAAATGCTGTTTCGACAACAGAAATGAATATCGAAATAACTACTACCTCCAGAGTTTATTTTATTGCTGATTTTGATGCGAAAAGCGACACTTTTTTCCTAGAGTCGGGAAAGGTAAAAAGATACAATCCCAAAAACTATTTTAATCTTTCCTATTCCAAAGTTGCATTCGGTTTGGTTCAATTAAAACTTAACGGCAAATCAATTCAGCTTCCCGACGCCGAAAGTCCCGAAGAAACAATGGTTGATTTTAAGATAACTAAAAGTAATTTAGCGGAGGTTTTGCGAACCGGTAAAATTACCCAAACAACATCAGATCGTTGAAAAAATGTGAAATAATTTGGATTTTTATACATTAGAAAATCAAGAGCACATTTCGCTCTCATCAGAAAAGTTAAGGAATAATTATGTTTCAAGCAGGTCAACAAATCGGCAGTTACACGCTTCTCCGCAAACTCGGGCGCGGCGGATTTGGGGAGGTTTGGCTGGCGGAAAAACGTTCGCAGTTTGTGACCAAAAAAGTGGCGGTTAAATTACCGCTGGACGAGCAAATAAATTTTGATGCGATTCGCCAGGAAGCCGAACTGTGGGAACAAGCCAGCGGAAACGCCAATATTTTGCCAATCATTGATGCCGATGTGATTGACGGTCAAGTCGTCATTGTCAGCGAATATGCCGATGGCGGTTCACTTCACGATAAACTGCGGAACGAAGGAAAATTGCCGTTCAAACAAGCTGTTGAGATGACCATCGGAATCTTGAACGGCTTAGAATTTCTGCACAACCGAAAAATCATTCACCGGGACATTAAACCGCAAAATGTGCTGCTCCAGGGCGATACGCCGCGGTTGGCAGATTTCGGCATCTCGCGGGCAATGCAAAC
Source organism: Acidobacteriota bacterium (assembly GCA_031413075.1). Taxonomy (GTDB): domain Bacteria; phylum Acidobacteriota; class Blastocatellia; order Pyrinomonadales; family Pyrinomonadaceae; genus JAIBCC01. The sequence goes on from JANOEF010000568.1 coordinate 34,006, forward strand.
AACTTCAATCAGTTCCAAACTGGTTGGCACCGATGCCTATATGTCGCCCGAAGCCTTTGACGGAAAACGAAGCGTGCAAACCGATGTTTGGTCGGTTGGTGTGGTTTTGTATCAATTGCTGGCGGGCAATCTGCCGTTTCCCCAAGAGCACCCATCGGAAAGAATTTTTGCGATTTTGACCAAAGAATTTCCGCCTTTGCCGGAGGGAGTGCCGCAGAGTTTGCAGCGGGTTATTGCTAAAGCCCTGGCTAAACAGCCGGAAAATCGTTATCAAATATCGGGCGAAATGCGCGAAGAATTACAACGGGCTTTAGTTGGTATTGAGCATCCGACATTAGCAAAAACTGAGGTTTTGCAGCTTCCAATTTCCAACCAAACGGTGACGGATGTGACGAATATTGGCGAATTATTGAAAACACAAGAGCCGGAAAAAGAAACGGCAAAAAATAATTCTCCCATCAATATTCCGGTTAATATTCCGGTTATTTGGGAGCCTTTGCCTGAGTCAGAGCCTATTCAACCGCAATATAAAAAAAAAGTCCGATTGGTAGAAAATAAAACTGTCACCACCGAACCACAAAAAGTTGCCAATCCGTCTCAAAAAACGGAATTAGGAATAAACTTTCGCAGATTCGGAACTGCCATTTTGATTGGAGCGGCAGCAGTGCTATTGGTGATTATTGTGGCTAGTATTGCTCTGGCTCCACGCAAAACTTCTCAATCGAAAAATGCTTCAAATTCATCTTCAACAGCGTTGATGAATATCGAAGTGAAAACTTTCGGCGGTGCGTCATTGACAATGAATGCAGATGACCGAAGAGAAGAAGCAAATTTTGGAGAGCCTTCGCCCAAAACATATAATTTTGCAGCCCAAACCAGCTTTACAATTACATATAGCGTTTATGACGTTGATAAATTTCAATTAAAGATTAACGGTAAAATTATTAAACTTTCAAAAACGCCGCCGTTAGGAGATTCTAGAAGCAAATTTGTTGTAACCAAAGATAATCTCCAACAGATTTTGCAACGGGGCTCAAATGAAAACATAGTTTCCACTTCAACTGTTAGTCCTACTCCTTCAAGTTCCCCCACGCCATTGGAAATGAATATCGAATTTACAGCTACCGAGCCGGTTGCCTTTTTTGTAAGTCTGGATAACGGCAAGGAAGAACCGATAATTTTAGGAGCAACAATGATAAAAAAGATTTCTCCACAAAAGAGTTTGGAACTTAAATATTCGCCTGAAAAAGCCGACATTATTCAATTAAAAATCAACGGCAAAGTTATTTCACTTCCTAGAACAGGAACTGGAAAGGGAATGATCGAGCTCAAAATTACGAAAGACAATCTTAACCTAATTTTGCAAAGCGGAAGAATTATTTAGGATTTTGCAAAAACAATTATTTTCTTCGCAAAATCTCACCGGCCATCATTCCCGTTACTTTTCCGCCATCCCAAACAGTTTTTCCATTAACCCAAACGGTTTCAATTCCTTCGGACAAAATTTGCGGTTGCGTAAAAGTGTTACGGTCAATCACTTTGTCTTTATCAAATAGAACAAGGTCAGCTTTCATCCCTTTTTTGATTAAGCCGCGATCTTTCAAACCCAATCTTTTGGCGGGCATCGAAGACATTTTGCGGACGGCTTCTTCTAACGAAAACCAATTATTTTCGCGGACGAATCTGCCCAAAACTCTCGGAAAAGTACCTGTTCCGCGTGGGTGACGCCCCCCGATTCCGCCATCGGATGAGACCATGACCCAGGGACGCAGGTAAAAGGCTTTGACATCGGCTTCGCTCATCGAATTACAAACAATTCCTGCTCCGCCATCTTTGACGATTTGGATATAGACTTCAGCCGGCGAGATTCCTTTCGATTTCGCGACTTCAGCTAAAGTTTTGCCTTCGTAATCCCGATGCGCGGCACAACTGGTAATCAGCACTTTGTCTGCGCCGCCCACCACTTCCAACCTTTGTTCAACTTCAATCTTGTCGTCGTGCCGGCGTGACGGAACCAAAACCGTAATCGTCGAAGCCCACGCCGTATAGGGATAAGCGTCAGCCGTAATGTCAAAGCCCGACTTTTGTTCAGTCTCGACCAACACAATCGCTTCTGCCGATTTCCCCCAGACGTTTTTGTTACCCATTTTGATGTGCGAAAGTTGGACGGGAAGTTTTCCTTCTTTGCCGATCCGGATGGCCTCTTTGGTTGCTTCGTAAAATCCGTCTTCTTCGTCACGGATATGGCTCATATAGATTCCTTTGTATTTGCCGGCAACGCGTGCCAACGCGATCAATTCTTCGGTTGAGGACGAATAACCAACATCATATTCAAGCCCGGACGATAGTCCAAACGCCCCGTCTTTCATCGCCTGTTCCATCAGCACCAACATTTTCGCCAGTTCTTCGGGCGTCGTTTGACGGGCATAGCTTTTATTCATTACTTCTTCGCGCAAACTCGCATGGCCGATAAAAGCCCCGACATTCGGTGCAACTTTTCCTTGTAATTTGGTTAAATATTCCCCGATCGGAAAGGGCGAACCGCCATCGGGTCCAACCAAAATTGTCGTTATCCCTTGCGAAACTTGATTGGTCGCGGTGCCTTCGGTCTGCAAACCGCTTTCCGAATGATTGTGAATATCAATAAAGCCGGGAGCGAGAATTTTGCCGCCGGCATCAATCACGACATCATCCTTTTTCGGTTTGATATTGCCGATTTTCGTGATTTTGTCGCCTTTGATCTGAACATCGCCGCGAAAAGCAGTTTTGCCGCTGCCGTCAATGATCATCGCATTTTTGATAATGACAGATTGGGCAAAAGAAATAGATGCAAAAAGTATAATCAAGCTCAGTTGGAAAAGGATTTTCATAATTCAAAATAATAAGGGAAAGTTGAAAATCAGTCCAACCAAAGTCGGAAACTATTTGAAATCTCTGCAGGTGTGGTAAAATCTGAGCGAAAAGGAGTTTGTATGGAAGTAGTTTTAACTGAACCAAAAGTCCAAGTTTTAATTGAAGAGCATGTGATTTTACGTGGTGTTTCGTGGAAAGCATACGAGCAATTGATGATAGACCACGAAAATCGAAGTGCGCCACGTTTTACCTACAATGAAGGGGATTTGGAGATTTATATGCCATCACAAAAGCACGAAGAAAAATCAAATTTCTTGGAGGATATTGTCAAAGCAATCACTGAGGAACGTGACCTGGAGTCAAGAAATATTCGTTCTACCACTTTCAAAAGAGACTTGACAAAAAAAGGAGTTGAGCCGGACGGCTGTTTTTATTTACAAAGCTATGATGAAGTTTTTGGGATGAAAGAAATTGATCTCGAACTTTATCCGCCTGATTTAGTGATTGAAGTTGATATTTTTAGCCCTTCGATAAATCATTTTCCAATCTATGCTGAGTTCAGCGTAAATGAAATTTGGCGTTATCTGAAAGACGAAGTAAAAATCTATCTTTTCGATGGTAGAAAATATGTAGAATCAAACGAAAGCCTCGCTTTACCAAAAGTTACGGACGAATTGCTGACAAAATGGTTAGCCGACAGCGAAACAATGAAGCGTTCGGCATGGCTCAAAAATGTGCGGAGTTGGGCGCGTCAGGAAACTTAAAATCAACATTCTCAAAATTAAATTCGATGTTTCACGAAGGTCAACAACACACTTTGAAAAGAAAAGAAATTTTCGCCAATTCTTCGTTTTATGCTAGAATCAACCTGTTATGGCGACACAAGTTTTAGAAGGCACTTGGGAAGAAATCACGCGACACGCTCAAGATTTTGTCGGGCGAAAGGTGCGGATTACAATTTTGGAAGATGAAGTCTCCCCCAAACCGAATTATGAAATGCTGGAAGCACTCCGCAAAGTGTCGGAACGCAGTAAAAATATGCCTGTCAGTTCGGATGAAGACACTCTAAAATTGATTCGAGAAGCACGTTCAGGAGGAATGTTTGGCGATGCCTCCGACGACTAACTCAATTGCAATTCCCGACGCAAATATTCTCATTGCTATTTCTGCTAAAGAACCAAAGCAATCCATCGCTGAAAAAGCATTGGAAACCTACGCCAATGATGGTTGGGAATTTTACGCCCCAAATATCATTGTTGCCGAAGTGCTTTATATTTTATGCCAGAAACATCAAGGCGGAACGCTTACCGATAAGGCTTACGAAGAAGCCATCCAAAATTTTCAAGACCAAATGAAAGCTATCAAAACGATGAGCGATGTAGATTTGATTCAAGGTGCCTTTGAAATTCAACAAAGTTACGGATGCAGTCGTTCCGCCGATAGCATTTACATTGCCGAACATTTAGCCCAATCTAACACGGTTGAAATCGTTACTTTTGACGGCGGGTTGGTTAATCAAGCGGCTAAAAATGCTCCTACCGTTAAAGTAAATGTTTTGCCTGTTTAATTCCAATCTCTAAATCCGCTATAATATCAACCTATTATGGGACTTGCACTAAAAAAACCTAAACTTTACACATCCGCTGAATATCTCGAATTTGAGCGAAACTCAGAGATTAAACACGAGCTAATTGACGGCGAAATTTTTGAGATGGCTGGCGCGGTCAGAAATCATAATCGCATTTCTACAAATATTTTGCGTTTGATTGATAATCAGCTTCTCGAACGAGATTGTAATGTTTATGGAAGCGATATGCGCGTGAAAATTACGGCCGCCGGAAATTATACTTATCCCGATATTGTGGCGGGTTGCGGCGAAGAAATTTACGAAGACGAAACTCAAGATACATTGATTAATCCGCAACTGATTATCGAAGTGCTTTCCAAATCAACCGCCGGCTATGACCGTGGAGCAAAATTTGAGTATTATCAAACAATCGAAAGTTTCAGAGAATACGTTTTAATCGCCCAAGAGCCTTTCCGTGTTGAGCAATTTGTGCGAAAAACCAAAAACGAATGGACATATTTTGAGTTTCGCCGGGCAGAAGATATTATCAAACTTAATTCGATTGATTGCGAAGTTTCTTTGCGAGAAATTTACCATAAAATTCAACCAAAATTTCCAAAAGAAGTAATCTAAAATACTGAGCGAAAAACAATTTTGTTAGGAAACCGGCGAATCGTCATCGGGTCCAAAGAAAATAGATACAAAAAGTAGAAACAAGAGGTTGAATAGCCGTATGTCGTCCAAGTGGCTACAATAAACGTGATGAGCAAAACTCACACCAATGCAAAAATAATAGCTCCGCGTAATCGAACGATTTTTTTAGACGAGGCCGAAAAAATGCGGCTTTCGGAAAAATTGGTTTTCCCGGATGATTTGAACAATGTTTTGAACCGGACGATTTGCGGAAACGTCTTTGAAATTTTGCCGAAATTGCCGAAAAATGCCGTTGATTTATTAATTCTCGACCCGCCCTATAATTTGGATAAAACCTTTCATCAGAACAGCTTTCGAGCTAGGTCAACGGGCGAATATGCCGATTGGCTGGAGAATTTTTTGGAGAAAGCCAAACCTCTTTTGAAACCGACCGCCTCGGTTTATATTTGCGGAGACTGGCGGTCATCGGCCGCGATTCAGATGGTGGCGGAAAAGTTTTTTATTGTAAGGAACCGAATCACCTGGGAGCGTGAAAAAGGGCGCGGTGCACGTCGGAATTGGAAAAACTGTTCCGAAGATATTTGGTTTTGTACCGTTTCCGACAATTTCTTTTTCAATCCGGAAGCCGTTAAACTCAAGCGTCAGGTCCTGGCTCCATATCGCGAAAACGGCCAACCGAAAGATTGGGGCGCGGACGCAGACGGCAATTTTCGGCTCACTTCGCCTTCGAATTTATGGACGGACGTCAGCGTTCCGTTCTGGTCAATGCCGGAAAATACCGAGCATCCGACGCAAAAACCGGAAAAACTTTTGGCAAAATTAATTCTGGCCAGCTCCCGTGAAGGCGAAATGGTGCTTGATCCATTCTTAGGCTCGGGCACGACTTCGGTGACGGCGAAAAAATTGAAGCGGCAGTTTATCGGCATTGAACTCGAAGAATATTTTTGTCAGTTAGCCGAGAAACGTCTCGAACTGGCGGACACCGAGCAGAAAATTCAAGGCTATACGGACGGAGTTTTTTGGGAGCGGAATACTCTGAATCTGCGCAACAAAAAGACTTAATGCTCGAAAGTGCAAGCCGCTCGCAGGCAAATTTTGCTGAGAGCCTTTTTGTTTTTAGTTCAACCTAAAATACAATACTCAAATAGTCAACGGTCATTCAGCAAAGACTGCAAATCAAATCAATGAAAAAACCAATCAAAAGAATCAGAATAGTCGGAATCATCAGTCTTATTTTATGGTGTCTTGCGCTCAACTTCGTTTTTATTGTCGTTGCCGCCTCGAACTCATCGAGGCCAACGGCGGCGACCCCTTCCGCGACTACTCGCTCCCCGAGGCCATCCTCGAACTTCGCCAAGGCGTCGGCCGCCTCATCCGCACCAAGCAGGATCGCGGCATCGTCGTCATCCTCGACCCGCGCGTGCTCACCAAGAACTACGGGAGCGCATTCCTACGCGCGCTGCCGAAGTGTCCGGTGGAGGTGGTGTGAAAGGGCGGCAATGAGATTCTTCTGAATACAATTTGATTATCGAGGGCCAGTCGGTCCGGTTGGCCCTGTCGGTTCGGTCGGTCCGGTCGGTCCACTTTGTGTCGTAGGCTCTGTTGGACCAGTAGGACCATTGGCACCCGCAGCATCGATCATCATGTTGTAGGTCATGCGTAGCGCGTGGAAATCCGCACGGCGCCCTGTTTCATCCTCAAACTCGATCCCGGCTGCTTTCAGATCATCCCGGAAGCGCGGCATGCGTGGAATGAAGCGGCTGAACACCCTTGCACTTTCAGGCGCTCCCCTGCGCAGATCACGCAGCGCTTCCACGACTTCAGCATCAATCGGCTGTTCGGCAGACCGCCGGTTTTTTGATACCGAGGCGCGCAGGTGGATCATAGGCCGGTCGCCTTCGAGCGCCACATCGCCCCAAGTGATTTTCCCCACCTCGCCGCGCCGCAGGCCCGTCTTGATCACCGTCAGATAGACGACGCGGCGGGACTCCGAAACGGCGAGCAACCGGACCGCCTCTTCCGGAGTCAGCGAGCGGCGCACGAGTGATTTTTCGGCATGGCCACCATTTCCACGACGCTCAGCGGATTGACGGGAATCATCCGCCGCTTCGTCAGCCAGCCTAGGAGAGCCGATGCAGCCGTGAGATACTCGTTCAGGGTCTTCGGAGACTTGTCCCGGTTTCCTTCGCGCCACTGGCAGAAGGTATCCGCATTGACGTCGCGCACGAGCGCCCAATCTCCTCGACGGCCAGCCCATGCCGGAGGCTCCCGACCGTGTCTGGGCGGGGATATTACCTTCATCCCCACCAGCGCGGGATGGCTCTCCCTAGCCGTCGTCATCGACCTCTGCTCGCGCCGCGTCTTGGGTTGGAGTCTCGCCGATCACATGCGCTCGGATCTGGTGCTCGATGCCCTCCACCAAGCCCTCCAGACGCGCCCCACCGATGGCACCATCTTCCACAGCGAACGGGGCAGCCAATACGGCAGCGCTCCCTTCCGGCAGGCACTCGCCCACGCCGGCCTCAGCCAGAGCATGTCCGCACGTGCCAACCCTTACGACAACGCTTGGACCGAATCCTTCATCGGAAGCCTCAAGCGCGAGATGCTCCAAGGCGGGTGCTTTGAGGACGCCAAAGACGCCCGAATCGAAATCTTCGAAATATCGACCGCTACTACAACACCCACCGCAAACACTCCTCCCTCGGTTACCAAACCCCTAACCAGTTCGAGGCTAAAATCCACTCAGCCAACTAAACAACAAACCGGTCCAAAAATCGGTTGCACTTCAGGGCGCACCGCGATGGAACTGATGCGGCACAGCGACCCGAAGCTGACGTTCAACAATTACAACGACCGCACGCGGCTGCCGAAGTGGGAGATCGTGAAAAAGCTGCCGGTTCTTTTTTCTACGGACACGGAAAACACACGCCAGCGCACACACGTTCCCGAATTTTCCTGTCCTGTCGTGTCACCGGCTGTCACGGATGGGGGAAATGGTGATGAGCCTGAAACCCCCATGGATAAAGGCTTCTGGCTCGAAGTGGCTCGAAGTGGCATTGAATGGCACGCACTGTGAAAATGGGAAAATGGTGCGCGCTGCAGGGTTCGAACCTGCGACTTCTTGCGTGTGAAGCAAGCGCTCTACCACTGAGCTAAGCGCGCATTTCCCGTCGCGGGACGGGGAATAGAAACGGTTTTCCGCAGCGATGCCAGATGAATTTTCCCAATCCCTGCCGACCGGGCGGTTACCTCGGTCTTGCTGCGTTCCGGTGATTGGTTTGCTTTCGCGGGCGTGGGAAAGAATCTCTCGGACTATGGGTTCACGAAGCGCAGAGCGAGCCAGGAGAGACTACCGACGGAGGGGCTCAAATCCACAGTGTCCTTCCCTCGCCGTTTCAAATCGCGTTCTCATAGGTAAACCCGACACGGAGAAACGCACACACGGAGAAACGCATTTGACACCGACGCACGTTATCCCATATGGCATCGATTCAAAAGGCACCGGGCAAGCCGTTTTACTTTTGCGCTTTCGCGAGCTGGGACACGGAGGCAGGTCAGTCTCGGCGGCATTTTAAGAGCACCGGCACCGCAAACAGGCGTGAGGCTCTGGAGATCTGCCGGACATGGGACAATGCAGCTAAAGCCGCACGCAATGGCAGGCTTACGCCGGACTCCGCTCGGGAGATCATCGCCCGTGGCGTGGCAGACGTGTTCACGGCTGCTAACAGGGAGCACCTGCCAAGCCGCTCGGTGCGCGACTGGTGCGCGGCATGGCTCGTTACGAAGCGCCTTGAGGCGGCGGAGAACACCATCACCCGTTACGCGGGGATCATTGAACGATTCACGGCATTCCTTGGAAAGAAGGCGGACCGCGACCTTGCCAGCGTCACCGCGGCGGATGTTGGCAGCTTTCGGGACGGGCTTGCAAACGACTTGAGCCGCAACTCAGCGAACCTCGCCGTCAAGACGCTCCGTGTCTGCCTCGGTTCCGCGCTCAAGCAAGGGCTCGTGAAAAGTAACGTGGCATCGAATGTGGGCTTGCTCAAGGCGCGGGGAGGCGTCCAGAGGCGCGGGTTCACGCTCAAGGAAATTGCGCGGGTGCTCAAGGCGGCGGAAGGCTCCGAATGGTATGGCATGACGCTCGCCGGCCTCTATTGCGGTGCGCGGCTGGGTGACTATAGCGCGGCTGACATGGCGCTCGGTGGACTTGAGCACCGGGACGCTTTCATTCGTCGCCAAAAAGACCGGAAGCCGTGTGTCCATCCCGCTGGCAAAGGCGCTCGTGCATCTCGGACTCGCCGAGGGTTCGCAGGAGTGGAGCGCGCAATGATGCCCCCGGCGTTCCGCGAAACACGAACAAAGAGGAGCAAGGGACGGATGATTGGATCTGAGCATGCGCTTTTCAGCGGCCCTGCCGCATGCCCTCCTGCGAGCTTCGGGCAGTCCGGTCCCCACGTCACCCGATCACGCGGGATAACTCTACCCGGTTTGCGACAGGAGTCCCGCGTCAGGCATCTGCAATTTCCATTCCGGCCACTCGGATTTTCGTTTCCCAAGTTCGGATTTTCATTTTCCTAGTTCCGATTTTGATTTCCCTGACTCGGAAAATGATTTCCGCGACTCGGATTTCTATTTTCCCAACTCGGAAAATGATTTCCCTAACTCCGATTTCTGTTTTCCGAACTCGGAAAATGATTTCCCTAACTCCGATTTCTGTTTCCCCAACTCGGATTTTCATTTCCGCAGTTGCGGATTCCGTTTTGGCAATTGGGATTTCTGTTCCGGTAATTCGGATTCCGGTTTTCCCAACTGCGATTTGCGTTTTCCCGGTCAGGAATCGGCCTTTCCCCATTTCGGAAGCCGGGCCTACGGGGCCGGAAAGTGGACGAGGTATGCGCCTTTTCACCCTCCGCACCAATCATTTACGTGGACGCATTCACAACTCCCCGCCGGGGAGCAGGGTCCCGCGCCCATCGCAGACCTGAGCGTTGCCTTTGCTTCACGCAGTAACTGTGGAATTGCACCGACGGGAAAGTTCCGCCACGTTCGCGGCCATGAAGCCCCTCTGCTGCTTCCTCCTGCTGCTTGCCACCGCAATCGCCGAGCCGCGCACCGTCGTCATCGCCGGCAAGGCTTATTCCCGTGCCACCGTCCAGCGCCTCGACGCCTACACTGCGCGCATCGCCCACGCCGATGGTTCCGCCACGATTGCCGCATGGGAGTTCAGCGAGAGCGACCAAAAGCAATTCGGCTTCGACCCCATCGAGGTAAAGGCCGAGCACACCCGGCGTGGGAAGGAGGCCGACGACGTTACGCAGGCGCAACTGCGTCGCGAGCGGGCGCGCCTCGCCGCGGAACGTCAGCGCCAGGCCGACGAGCAACAGCGCGCGGACTCCTTACAAAAGCAAAAAGGCGCAGACGAAGAGCGCCGAATCGCCGAGGAAAAACAGCGCAAGATCGCGGAGATTAAGGAAGGCATCGCACGATACGACAAGGCCATTCCCCGCGCGACCGACGCGCCGGGGCCACCTTCCTATGTCCCGCCCCCGATTATCATTCCCGGAAGTATTCAGGACGTTCTGATACCGCCGGACCGCCGACCGCAGGGCTACTGGGTCGAGAACAAAGGAGGATTCAAGTCCGAGCTGATTGCCAATCGGGCCAAACTCGTGCAAGAACTCGAAGCGTTGGAGCCGGGTCCAGTTGCCACAGTGGCGCAACCGGCGCCTGTCAAGCCGAAGGCGGCAAACGCCCTGCCACGTTCGCCGACATCGATCATGGCTGGTGTCGAGGAGGAAGTCCGCGCCAAATACGGCGCGCCTGTCGCGGAGGAAATGCGCGCGCCGAACGTCAAAGCTCTTACCTTCGAAACGAACGGCATCCGCATCGTCGCAATCCTCTACAAAGAACGGGTGATGATGCTTAGTTACACCCGAAAGAGCAGGACCAAGTTCGACCGGCTTGAAGCCGAAGCCCTCCTCGCCAACCACGGCGGGCCGTGGAAGCATTTCATCGACCCCAAATGGAACCTCGATTCGTGGAGATTCGGTCGACTCGGAGCATTGCTGGGCCTTGATGGTGGAGTGATCATCATCGACTCTCCCCTCGCGGCGGAGCATTCCCGCGAAGGTGCTGACTCACTCAAAGGTCTCTAGCAGCCTTGAGGAGGACGAGGGAAAGAATGACTATTGCATACTGCATCGCCCTTCGGTTTTCCATAACGCCGTGCTGCAACTCAGCGGTCTCATTGATACCGACTTCCCGTCCGTCGCCCGGTCCTTTTTTCGAAGGTGTCCGGTGGTTCGCTCCTCCAATCGCCGGCCTCAATCACCCGCTAATTTTCATCCGCCTCGCATGTTGCACTAGAACCTAG
>JANOEF010000569.1:0-1706 GCA_031413075.1 Acidobacteriota bacterium
GCGGCCGGCTGTGTGGTTTTTTCCTGCGAAACTTTCGAAGTTGACGGTTTATCGAATTTTCCGTCAATCGCCCGAACGGTTTCAAAACTGCTCGCGGCCGGGCCGGTCAATCCGAGTTTTTTCGCCGCTTTTTTGATTTCCCCAGGCGACAGCGCGATCTCCTTCAAGAGAGTCAGACGGCGTTTTTCGGATTCGAGGTCATCAATCTTTCTTTTTAAGCCTGAATTTTTGAAACCAAAGTCAATTGACGAGAAATGCGAACGCGCCGCCAGGAAAAATCCGCCGGCCAAAAACACGCCGCAAACAATTGTCAGCAAACAATACCGCCACGGAATCGGGTCTTTTTCACGACGAATCTGGTTCTTGGTTTGGCTTTTGGGCAGCTTTCTCTTTTTCACGGTACTCTTCTCCAAATAACTAAAGTTTCCGGCAAGCACGAAGTTTGGCACTTCGGGCCCGGGGATTTTCTTCAATTTCAATCTCGCCCGGCGTAATCGGCTTGCGCGTTAAGATCTCAATCCTTTTTTCCGCTCCGCAGACGCATTGTGGAAGGCGCGGCGGGCAAGAACATTTTCCTGCAAGTTTTTGGAAAGTCTGCTTAACGATGCGGTCTTCCAACGAGTGAAAGGTGATGACCAAAAACTTTCCGTCTGTTTTCAAAACAGCGACCGCATCGCAGACAAACTGTTCTAAAATTTCAATTTCTCGATTAACTGCAATTCGCAAAGCCTGAAAAGTACGTGTCGCGGGATGAATTTTGTCCCTCGACTTTCCGCGCCCGATCGCTTTTTCAACCGTTTCGGCAAGTTCCCCGGTCGTTGCAACCGCTTCGCCGATCTCTCTTTTCCAAACTATTCGCCGGGCAATGCGCCGGGAAAATCTCTCTTCGCCGTATTTGAAGATCAAATCTGCAATTTCCGCTTCAGAAAGCCTGCCAAGCATTTCGGCGGCCGTCTCGTCGTCTGAATCCGGGTTCATCCGCATATCGAGAGGTGCATCAAAACGAAAGCTAAATCCGCGCCGGCCGCTGTCAAACTGGAGCGACGAAACTCCCAAATCCGCGAGAATGCCATTCACCTTTTCAATTTTTAACGCCGCCAAAACCGTCTTGATGCCCGCGAAGTTGGCGTGAAAGGTCTTTACTCTTTCACCAAATTTTTCAAGTCTTTGCCCGGCGAATTTTATCGCCTCAAGGTCCTGGTCAATGCCGATCACCCGCGAGTTTTCAGCGCGCCCTAAAATTGCTTCCGTATGGCCGCCGAGTCCGAGCGTAGCATCAACAAAAATCTCGCCCGAACGAGGATTCAAAATTTCAAGGCTCTCTCCCAGAAGGACCGGTTTATGTAGACTGTCAACTTTTTTCGGCGGCATATTCAAAGAGCAAGATCCAATTTCGAGGCGCAAAAAGACTGTTCGGTCGCTTGTTAAACCGCGCACCAACCATGCTAAATTATCTTTGAACTAACGCGGGGAAATTTGATTTTTATTTAACCGTCTTTTTTTCTAAAAACCCCGCACATTAACAATTTGAACTTTTCAGGTGACAAAGTGCTTAAATCGTTAAACACTATGTTTGTGGAAAACTTTCATCACCCGGCAACTTTCTTTGGGGCATTTTCAACTGCTTGCAAGCATATTACGTTGTTTTTTTATCATCTGTCAAGACATTTATGTAAAAAGTTTGTGTATTTAATTTAAAAATAGTT